>JBMZDY010000076.1:0-7868 GCA_049614585.1 Oceanihabitans sp. | reverse complement strand
CTAACTGCTAACTGCTAACTGCTAACTGCTAACTGCTAACTGCTAACTGCTAACTTATTTTAAACCTGCAATTCTATCGTCTTCTAAAATTTCTTCGGTTGCAGTTTTTACTTTTTTTAATACTTCATTTATATCATCAGAAACCGTAATTTCTTTATCTGCTAACATGTTTAATAAGGCTTTGTCTTGTGCTCTTCCTCTTAACATTGCATCTCTGTAACTTATATCTTCATTAAAAGTTACTAAGCTATATTTTGAAGAATACTCGTTTGGAAAATTCTTTTCTAAAGCCATTTCTAAGGTACGCTTTTCTCTAAAAATGGTGTTGTTTACATGCCCTTTCATTTCATGAAAATTGTCAATTGCTAAATCTGCAATAGCATCTGTGTCTTGTTTTCTGGAAGATTCGTAAGCTTTAAAAGCACTTTCCCAGTTATTGTGTTCTTTGTCTAAAACTTTATCAAACTCTACAACATCTTCAAAAGAAGCATTCATTCCTTGTCCGTAAAAAGGTACAATGGCATGTGCTGCATCTCCCATTAATAGTGTGTTTCCTTTATAATGCCAAGGCGAACATTTTACAGTTCCCAAAGGTGCTGTTGGGTTGTTGAAAAAGTCTTCAACTAAATTTGGCATTAATTCTAATGCGTCTTTAAAATATTTCGTAAAGAATTCTAGTACTCGATCTTCTGTGGTAAGGTTATTGAAATTGTATTCGCCAGCATCAAAACTTAAAAACAAAGTAACTGTAAAACTACCATCTAGGTTTGGTAAAGCTATAAGCATAAAATCGCCACGACCCCAAATATGTAATGCGTTTTTGTAAGTTTTATAACCTCCATTTTTTGCAGGAAGAATACTTAACTCTTTATAGCCATGTGTTAAATAATCTTGCGAAAAACTAAACAAAAATTTCTTTCCTAAATAATAGCTTTTACGCATTGCAGAACCTGCGCCATCGGTTGCAAAAATTACATCTGCACTACTGGTGAAATCCGATTTATTCAGGTAATCTTTAAATAAAGCGGTACTGTTTTCAAAGTCTACAGATTTACATTTTTTATTAAAATGAATGCTTACATTTTCGTGTTTTTCGGCTTCGTTTAAAAGCAAGGCATTTAGTTCACCTCTAGAAACAGAATTGATGTATTCGTGCTCTCTTCCGCTATAATTAGAAAGCATGGTATTGCCTTCAATGTCATGGAGCATACGACCATTCATAGGGATGCAAAGCGCTTTTACTTTTTCTTCGATACCAACTAATTTCATGGCTTTATTACCACGATCTGAAAATGCTAAATTGATAGAACGACCAGCAGAAATATCTACTTTTCTTAAATCTGGACGTTTTTCGTAAACCGTTACTTGGTAGCCTCTTTGTCCTAAACGTAATGCTAGTAGACTTCCGCAAAGTCCAGCACCAATTATTAGTATGTTGTCTTTTTTACTCATATTTGTCTTTCCTGCGAAGGCAGGAATCTCATCTTTTTATTCTACTTTCTTTTTTAAAAGTAAAAATCATTCAAATCTCTTTTGTAAGATTCTTCACAGCGTTCTGAATGATATTTTATTATAAAATTTCTTTCAACTTTTCAATCATTCTATATACATCTTCAAATGTATTGTAAAGAGGTACAGGAGCACAACGTATTACATCTGGTTCTCGCCAATCGGTAATTATATGTGCTTCGGTTAGTTTTTTATGCAAACTTTTATCTGCATCTTTTACTTGAATAGATAATTGACAACCACGCTCTTTTGGATTAGTTGGTGTAATTATTTTTATTTTATTGTTGTTTAATTCTTGTATTAAAAACTCGAAATAACCAGTTAGTTTCTCCGATTTTTCACGAAGTGCATCCATGCCAACTTCGTTAAACATATCTAGTGATGCTTTAATTGCTGCCATAGATAATATTGGTGGATTGCTAAGTTGCCAACCTTCGGCTCCTGGAATTACGTCTAGTGGTTGTCGCATATTAAAACGTGTGGATTTGTTATGGCTCCACCATCCTGCAAAACGTTTTAAATCTTTATTATACGCATGTTTTTCGTGTACAAAAAGTCCACCTAAACTTCCTGGTCCAGAGTTTAAATATTTATAGGTGCACCAAGCAGCAAAGTCTACTCCAGAATCGTGTAATTCTGGTTTAATATTCCCAGCGCCATGTGCTAAATCGATACCTACCATACAGTTTTTTGCATGGCCTAATTCTGCTATTTTCTTTACATCTAAATATTGTCCTGTGTAATAATTAACGCCACCTATAAGTAGAAGTGCAATTTCATCTCCTTGTTCTTCAAGTATAGTTTCTAAATCTTCAATATTTAAAAGTTCTTCCCCTTTGCGAGGTTTCCATTCAATTACACCTTCATTTGCTTCAAAACCATGAAACTCTAATTGTGTTTGCACAGCATATCGATCACTAGGAAAAGCATCACTTTCTATTACAATTTTATATTTTGTTTTTGTAGGTTGGTAAAAACTTACCATTAGCAAATGTAAATTGGTAGTTAAGGTGTTCATTATAACTACTTCTAATGGTTTTGCACCTACAATTTTCGCCATAGATTCTGTTAAGAATTCATGGTAAGGCATCCATGGGTTTTTTGCTTCAAAATGACCTTCTACACCAAAATTTGCCCAATCGTTTAATTCTTGCTGAATGTATTTTTGTGTAGATTTTGGTTGTAAGCCTAGCGAATTTCCGGTAAAGTATAACCAATCATTTCCTTGTTTGTCTTTTGGAATATGAAATTGATTTCTGTAATTGGATAAAGAATCTTTCTTGTCTTGTTCTTTTGCGTAATCAAGACCTAATTTATAGTTGGACAAAGTGAGATGTTTTTCGGTTTCCAACAAAAATAAGAATTATTATTTTAGAAAGGAAGTGTTTTGTAAAAGCTAAATTAATTATGAATTAGCAAACAGTTTACTTCGTATTTATGTAAATTGGAAGCATAAAATATTAATAGTAATAAAGTGAGCGATAACAAGACATATTTTAACACCAATAAAGTAACTTGGAATAATAAGGTAAAAGTGCATGCCAAAAGTGAAATGTATAACATGGAAGCATTTAAAAAAGGAAAAACTTCTTTAATGCCCTATGAATTAGAAGCATTAAAAGATATTTCTGGAAAATCGCTTTTGCATTTACAATGTCATTTTGGGCAAGATACTTTAAGTTGGAGTAGAGAAGGCGCTAAATGTGTTGGAGTAGACATTAGTGATGCAGGAATACAACTAGCACAACAGTTAAACGACGAGTTAAAATTAGATGCAAAATTTGTATGTTGTAATGTATTAGATACTTCCAAATTTATAAAAGAAACTTTCGATATAGTTTTTACAAGTTATGGCGTAATTGGTTGGTTGCCAGATTTAAATCCTTGGGGGAAAATGATTGCCGAAAAATTAAAAAAAGGAGGCACTTTTTATATGGCAGAATTTCATCCAATTGTCTGGATGTTCGATTATCTTGAAGACAAACCAATTATGAAATATGGTTATATGCAAGATGAGGTTATTTATGAAGAATATGAAGGTACTTATGCTAACCAAAACTCAAAAATGATAACTAAAGAGTATGGTTGGAATCATGGTTTAAGCGAAGTAATAAACGCTTTAACCAAAGCGGGATTGCAAATTGAATACTTAAACGAATATGATGAATCTCCATATGATGTTTTACCAAATTTACAAGAAACTAATTCCGGAATGTATGTTACAAAAGATAAATTGTATCCTTTAATTTTTGAAATAAAAGCAACAAAAAGATAAAGATGCCGTATCGTATTTATGTAATCGAATTATCGAAGCGTGTGTATAGCGAAAACACAAAATTTCGTGCCGCAAATCCGCAGTTTAACGGCGTGTTACAATGCTTGTATGTTGGTATGACAAGTAAAACTCCAAAAGAACGTTTTGCACAGCATAAAACAGGATATAGAAATAAAAAAGGATATAAGCTTTCGGCAAATATTGTAGAAAAATATGGTATGTATTTAAGGCCAAGTTTGTACAACCATATAGACCTACTTAAAACCAAAGCAGAAGCTTTAAAAATGGAAGAAACCCTAGCTTTAGAGTTGCGTAGACAGAAATATGCTGTTTGGTTTAATTAAAAGGTTTTGCAAGTAATTTAAAAAACAACTATATTTAGATAAGCTTAAACCTGAAAATTAAAGATTAAAAAAAATGAAAATAAAAATAAGTATAATTCTTTTGCTGATATCGCAAATTGCTGTATCACAAAACTTTCAAACTGTAGAAGAGGTAAACGATGCTTGCGCTAGTTTAGGGTTTGCGTCTAATGAAGATGCAGAAATTGCTGTAGATGAAATTATGGAAATAATAGGTTTGCAGAAAAATTTTATTCTACAAGAATGCCCAAACATAAATAATGCAGTCGCAAAAAATATAAAAAATAAAACCGGTAAAATGGTGCGTTATATTTTATATGACAACGATTTTTTTAATAGAATAGATTCAAAAGCACAAAACGATTGGGCAGCCATAAGTATATTAGCGCACGAAATAGGCCATCATTTAAACGGGCACGCTTTAAATAATGAAGGTAGTAACCATGAATTTGAACTAGACGCAGATTATTTTAGTGGCTTAATTTTAGCTAAAATGGGAGCTACATTAAAAGAAGCACAAAGTGCAATAAGTACGTTGCGCTACGAAAAAGCCACACATACACATCCAGCAAAAATAGACCGACTAAACGAAATTGAAAAAGGATGGACAAAGGGTAGTAAATATATTAATAGAAAATCCGATAATATAGACGACATGGAGCCTCTTGTGCAAGAGCTTTTAATAAAAGCGAATAGAGGAGATGCAGATGCGCAAAATAGTTTAGGGTATGCTTACGATACAGGAAAAGGTGTAAAAGAAAACGATTATAAAGCAATAAAATGGTTTCGAAAGGCGGCAGACCAAGGGCATGATGTAGCACAAAGTAATTTAGGATTTATGTATCGTGAAGGTAGAGGCGTGCCACAAGACTTCGAGCAATCGGTGTATTGGTATCGAAAAGCAGCAAACCAAGGATACGCAGGCGCACAACTAGATTTAGGATACGCTTACGATAAAGGAAGAGGGATAAGGCAAGATCGCTACGAAGCAGTATATTGGTATCGAAAAGCAGCAGATCAAAACCATAAAATAGCACAATATAATTTGGGATATATGTATCGCGAAGGGTTAGGCGTAGCGCAAAATTATAAGCAATCGGTAAATTGGTATCGAAAAGCGGCAGAACAAGGCTATGCAGATGCCCAATTAGATTTAGGATATGCTTACGATATAGGAAGAGGAATAAACCAGGATGATTATTTAGCAGTAGAATGGTATATGAAATCTGCAAAACAAGGAAATAGAATTGCCCAAAGTAATTTAGGATTTATGTATCGAGAAGGAAGAGGGGTATCGCAAGATTATGAACAATCGGTATATTGGTATCGCAAATCGGCTGAACAAGGGTATTCTAGCGCACAACTAGATTTGGGTTTTGCATACGAAAAAGGACGAGGTATAAAAGCAGATGCATATTTAGCAGTAAAATGGTATCGAAAATCGGCAGAACAAGGGCATAAAATTGCCCAAAGTAACCTAGGATATATGTACCGTTATGGAGTTGGTGTAACTAAAGATTATGACAAAGCTATATATTGGTATCGAAAATCTGCAAAACAAGGCTATAAAACTGCTCAAGATAGATTAAGAGAATTAGGCGAATCTTGGTAAAATAAACGGCTATTATAAATAAAAGAACTATATATTTTTAAAAATGAAAACAAAATTAATTGGTTTACTTGTATTAATAATAACAATTACAAGTAATGCACAAAACTACCAAACCGTAGAAGAAGTAGACGATGTGTGTGCGCAACTAGGCTTTAGTGCTAATGAAGATGCCGAAATTGCAGTAGAGTCTATATTAGAACAAGTAGGAATATTAAAGCGTATTTTTGAATTGCGAAGCTGCCCTAATATTAATAATGCAGCAGCAATTAATATTACCGACGAAAAAGGAGATACCCAAAAATATATACTTTACGATCTTGCTTTTATGAAACGTATTAGCGATCAAGCAGATTCCGATTGGGCAGCAAAAAGTGTGCTTGCACATGAAATAGGACATCATATATTCGACCATTCGCTAAACAATAAAGGAAGCAACCATAAATGGGAATTAGAAGCCGATTATTGGAGTGGATGGGCAATGGGAAAACTAGGTGCTTCATTAACCCAAGCTCAAAGTGCAATACAATCTTTACGCTACGAAAAAGCTACAAGAACACATCCAGCAAAAGCCGACCGTTTAGCAGAAATTGAAAAAGGATGGATCGTTGGAAGCCAAAAAAGTGTTATCAGCAACGACGATGATATAATAGATGAAAATAAACTAAAAGAATACCATCTAAAAGGCATCAATGCATCTAACGATAATAATTATTCCGATGCACTGTATTGGTATCGTAAAGCAGCAGATAGAGGTTATTCCAAGTCGCAACATTCCATTGGGTATATTTACGAAAATGGATTAGGAAGTATAGCCGAAGACGATAAAATTGCCTTTTCCTGGTTTGAAAAAGCAGCCAATCAAGACAATGCAGCTTCACAAAATTATTTAGCTTACATGTACCGTTATGGTTATGGCACTGCAAAAGATAATTTATCGGCTTTATATTGGTATGGTAAAGCTGCACGAGCTGGATACCCTAATGCACAGCATTCTTTAGGGACTATGTACCAAAAGGCAGAAGGTGTGCCACGGGATGATAAAAAAGCAGTTTCTTGGTTTTTAAAAGCAGCCGAGCAAGGTTACGATGCATCTCAAAACTATTTAGGTTATATGTATAAAGAAGGACTTGGTGTAAATAAAGATTTAAAAAAATCGTTTAATTGGTATTTAAAAGCTGCCGAACAAGGCTATATGCAAGCACAGCATCAAGTAGGAGTTGCTTATGATCGCGGTGAAGGTGTAATTGAAAACAACACAACTGCCGTAGAATGGTTTAGACGCGCTGCCGAAAAAGGAAACGATTCCTCGCAAAACTACCTTGCACATATGTATCGTTATGGTTATGGTGTAGAAAAAGATTACCCAACAGCAGTGTACTGGTACAGAAAAGCAGCACGACAAGGCTACGAACTTTCGCAAAAGAATTTGCGAGAATTGAATGAAACTTGGTAAACTATTTAGGTAGTAAAACTTATAGCAAACTAATATGTAAACTATGAAAATAAGAATACTGAGTGTTTTTTTTATTACTATTATAAATGTTGCTAACGCTCAAAACTTCCAAACGGTTGAAGAAGTAGATGAAGTTTGTTCCCAATTAGGGTTTTCAAGTGATGAAGATGCACAATTAGCTGTAGATAGAATATTAAATCAAATAGGAATTCCTAGCAAGGGTTTTGCATTAAAGAATTGCCCAAATATTAATAATGCAATTGCTAAAAATATAAAAGATGTAACAGGAAAATACCATCGCTATATTCTTTACGATATGAAATTCATGGAGCGAATTAGTAATCAATCAAACAACGATTGGTCAGCAATAAGTATTTTGGCACATGAAATAGGGCATCATTTAATAGGGCATTCTTTAAACAATCAAGGGAGCAATCATACTTTTGAATTAGAAGCAGATTATTGGTCTGGTTGGGCACTTGCCAAATTAGGCGCAACATTAAAAGAGTCTCAAAGTGCAATAAATTCGTTGCGCTATGAAAAAGCAACATCTACGCATCCTGCAAACTCCAAAAGACTTAATGAGATAGAAAAAGGCTGGAGAAAAGGACAAAAAAACAGAAGTATTGTAATTTCTAAAGAACCTTTGCAATTAAT
>JBMZDY010000075.1:0-7937 GCA_049614585.1 Oceanihabitans sp. | reverse complement strand
ATCTAGCCATTTTGTTTGCGCGTCTGCAATTTCGGTAAGTGCTAAATAAGGCGCTAACTCACTATCTTTATTTGCAATTGCAAAGTTTACCGTGTATAAGTATTTGCTTTTTACTAAACTGTTAAAGGCTTTTTGAACTGCATTAATTTTTGCGGTATCGTTTTCCCTTTTTGCATCAAACTCATCTTTTATTAAATCTAAATTTTTATCGTTAAATCTAGACATTACTTGTAAATAGTTTTCTAGCGCTTTTTGTTGTTGGCTTCCGTTAATAGTAACATCTATGCCAAATTTTTTAAGACTTGTATTAATTTCAGTAATACCTTTATTTGCAAAAAAGGTAATGGTTTCGTCATCGCTTGTGTTTTTGTTTAGCTGAATAAAAAATACTTCAGGAGATTCTAATTCGCTATACAATAGTATTGGTTCTTCTCTGTTAATGGCAAAAGAATCGACAGTAATAATACTGCTATCTTGCATTTTCTTTAAAAAGATGGTTCCTTTTTTTAAACCTTTTACATTTACTTTTACAGTTAAATCTTTATTTTTTCCGCAAGAAAAAATAAGCAATAGAATACAAACAGATACTATTTTTTTCATAGTTAATTACCGTGAAAACGGTTCTTTTTTATTTGGTTATTTAAAGGCGCAAATATGCTATAAATAATTTTGAAATACTAGCTTACTGCTGCTAATTCCATAAGAATTGTACAAGCAATTGCAGCAATGGTTCCTATTGCATAACCAAACACAGCAAGTAACACTCCTACAGTAGCTAACGATGGGTGAAAAGCAGATGCTACTATTGGTGCCGAAGCTGCGCCACCAACGTTTGCTTGACTTCCTACCGCTAAAAAGAAATAAGGTGCTTTAATAAGTTTTGCCATTCCTATTAGTAATACTGCATGAATTGTCATCCAAACCACACCAATTGCAATAAGCCCAAGGTTATCGAAAATCATGGTTAAATCCATTTTCATTCCAATAGATGCAACTAGTATATAAATAAAAATACTTCCAATTTTACTTGCACCTGCACCTTCGTAATTTTTTGCTTTTGTATACGATAATAATATAGCTATAAGTGTTGCTATACTTATCATCCAGAAAAACGAAGAGCCTAAAAAGGTAAATATGTTTCTAGTCGTGTCTGATTCTATTCCTGCTACAAAATTGCTAAAAAACGGCGCTAAGTACCCCGAACATAAATGGGCAATACTAACGGTTCCAAAAGCTATAGCTAGAATAAGCATGTAATCGGTAAGGGTAGGGTTTCTTTTTACGCTTTCGGTAAAAGAAGAAACTTTATTTTTTAATTCTTCTATAGAAGAGGTGTCTGCTTTAAGCCATTTATTTATACGGTCTCTTTTTCCTATTCCTATAAGTAAAATTGCCATCCATACATTTGCTACAACAATATCTACAAACACCATACCTCCATATAGTTTTTGGTTGTATTGATATATTTCTAGCATAGCGGTTTGGTTTGCTCCTCCACCAATCCAGCTACCAGCTAGTGTAGAAAGTCCTCTCCAAACGGCATCAAATCCTGCACCACCTACAGTTTCAGGAGATACTAACGAGATTAATAATATTGCTATTGGACCACCAATAATAATTCCTATAGTTCCTGTAAAAAACATAATTAGTGCTTTCCAACCTAAGTTAAATACCGCTTTTAAATCGATACTTAATGTCATAAGTACTAAAGCTGCTGGTAGTAAAAACCTACTTGCTACATAGTATATATTAGATTTGTGTTTTACAAGTTCGCCAGCTTCACTTGTGGTTTCCCAATCTGGAGCAATTAAACCAAACGAGGTTAGCATTGCAGGTACCATATAAGCCATAAAAAGGCCGGGAACTATTTTATAAAATTTAGACCAAAATCCGGTTTTAATATTTTCGGTATAGAATACAAATCCTAATGCTAGCATTAATAATCCAAATACTATAGCATCGTTTGTAAATAGTGGGGTATTTTCCATGTTTCGTTTTTTATACTCGCAAAATACCAAAATTTAAGCGTATAAAAAAAAGGATTTTTCAAGTTTGGCACGAGATTTGAAATATACTTTACGGTTACTACAACAAAGCTTTTTAAAGTGTGGTTACTTTTAATAAAAGTGTAGTAACTAATTTTTGGTTGGTTAGTTGAAAGAGCGTCTTAATTAAGACGCTCTTTCCTTTTTTACTTTATTTATATTTTAAATACTTATTTAATAAAACCAACTATGGTTTGTATTACTTCTGGGTTTATTTTTCGAAAAGATTCGTTATACGATTTCGAGTTTTCTAAGTCGTCGCCAGCTATGGTAAATAATATATGATTCATATTATCTATTATTTTAATTTCGGCATTTTTATTTGCTTCTTTTAATAAGTTTGCTTCTGCCACGCTTACTTGTAAATCTTTGGTTCCGTTAATAATAAGTATCGGTATTTCTAGATCTTTTATTATTTCTTGTGGGTTGTATTGCATCCAATTACTAATAAATGGTTGCACACTTAAATCGAAAATAGATGTTAATGCTGCAGGAAAATCTTTGGTCGTTTTATTTTGTTTTAAAACGGCAAATACTCTTTTTGCATCTTCGCTAAACATTGGTGCTGTTTTGTCTATTTGCTCCTGTATTACGGCGTCTATTGTTTGTCCTGCTCCAGCTAAAGATATAAAACCATCTGCTTTATTTTTTGCTGCTAGCATACCTACTAAGCTACCTTGGCTATGCCCTAATACATATATTTTAGAGAATTTTTTTTTTGTTTTAAAGTAGTCTATAACCGAAATGGCATCGGTTACAAAATCGTCGAACATAATATTAGGATCTACGTTTCCTTTTCGTATTTGTTTAACTATGCGCTTATCGTACCGAAAGGTTGCTATTCCATTATTGGTTAAATCTTGAGCGAGGTTTTTTAAAGAATTGTTTTTTAAAAAATTTTGGTTTCCATCTCTATTTGTAGGTCCAGAACCTGCAATTTGAATAACTAAAACCGATTTAGAATTATCTAAAGGCGTAAGAAGGGTTCCGTCTATTAAATTATTTATTGCAATTTCTTGTGTGGTAAATGTTTTTTCTTGACTAAATCCAGAAAAATTAATTAATGCAGCAATTATAAAAAGTTTAAATCTCATAGTTTGAATATTTGTTTTTTACAAAGCAAATTAAGTGCCAAGTAAAGCTAATAGTTTTTTATTTAATTATTCTAAAGGTTAAATTAATTCTTTGTGTAACTGTTTTTTTTGTTTTTGGTATTTGATGCAACCAGTTCTCTTGAGTTGCTCCTTGCATAATTAATAAACTTCCTGCTGTTAAATTTATTTTATGCTTGTTTCCTTTTTTTGTTTTATGTTTAAGTTGAAACATTCGATTTGCACCAAAACTTACCGAAGCAATTATAGGTTGAAAACCAAGTTCTTTTTCGTTATCTGCATGCCAACCATTACTATCGTTTCCATCTCTATATAAATTGGCTAAGCAGCTGGTAAATTTTGTATTACATAATGCTTCTACTTGCTGTTTTATTTCTAATAATTCTTTTGAAAACACCTTAGGATGCATGGTAATATTTGCATAAGAATATGGTTTGTTGTTGTTTGCGTATAACGCTGTTAGTCTAGGCTGTGCATGTGTTTTTCCATAAACACGAATATAATCTTGTTGCCACGAAATGTTTTTTATTAAGGCATTAAAATAATGATTTGCTTTTTCTATTGAAAAACATGCAGGATAATAAACAATGTCTCCATCTTCAATTGGAATTACAATTTTTTCATTAAAAAACATGTTTATAAATTAAGATAATAATATGCCCAATAGATTAATACAAACTGTAAAGGGATTCTAAGAATTAAAATACTTTTTGGTAGCCCAACAGAAGCTTTTTTATTGGTTAACATATAAAAATGAACCAATAAAAAAACCAATAGCATGGCAATAATGCCATAAATAGCAATAGTTTTTAAGGAAGCAATACAAATAGATATTCCAAGGGCAATTTCAAAAACACCACTTAATGCAACTAGAAATTTATGCTTTGGCAGATAGTTAGGCATTATCTTTAAATACACTTTTGGTTTTATAAAGTGCATTATTCCAGCAAATATGTAAATTAATGCCATTAAGTATAAATGCCAAGGATAGTTCATGGTTAAATATATTTTTGTCTAAATTAGCATTTAAAGGATTTACAATGAAACTTAAATTACTCTTTTTCTTCTATTTTGTTAATCTAATTGCTTTTTCGCAATTACCAAAAGGCTTTGTTTATATAAGTGATATAATTCCAGATATTCAAATAGAACTTCGATATTGTTTAAATAATAATTTTGTTGGCGAGCCAATTACAGGTTATAATGCTGAGGTTTGTATTGTTAGTAAACCAGCAGCAATGGCATTGAAAAAGGTGCAAGAAGAGCTTAAAAAACAAGGAAAAACATTAAAAATATACGATGCATATAGACCACAACAGGCAGTAAATCATTTTGTGAAATGGGCAAAAAATATAAAGGATACAATAATGAAACGACAGTTTTATCCAGATGTAGCAAAACGAAATTTATTTAAAGAAGGATATATCGCATCTCGTTCTAGACATAGTAGTGGTAGTACAATAGATCTTACCATTGTAGATTTAAATACTGGAAAAAATCTAGATATGGGAACTCCATACGATTACTTTGGGAAAGCTTCTTGGTTGTTGTATAGTGACTTAAACAAAAACCAAAAAGCAAATAGAATGCTTTTGCATACCATTATGCTAAAACATGGTTTTAGGCATTACCCACAAGAATGGTGGCATTTTACCTTAAAAGGGGAGCCGTTTAAAAACCAGTATTTTAATTTTCCGGTAGAATAATTTATTGCTCTTTGTAAACTTGTAAGCCCAAACCTATACCGTAATTATTTAAACCAGCAGTTAATAGGTTAGAATCTTTAATATTTTTTTTATCGAACAAAACCCATTTGTTATTGTTTAAAAATATTCGTTTTACAAAAGTTTTTTTAGCTTCAATTTTACTAGTAAAAGGTAATAAAGGCCTAAATGTTGTAGATACTTTTACTATGCCTCGTTTGGTTTTTATTTCTTGGTATTTTTTATTTGGTAGCAGTTTTCCTGCTTTATTAGTGTAACCTAATACTTGAACCGATACAAACATTCCTTCTTTTGGTATAAAAATATCCTGGTTAGAAACATCTAGTTTAAATATACTTTCGCTAGTATGTGTTACTCTAAAAATAATTTTGTTATAGGTTAAAACTGCTCCTGGTAAACCGTTATTATTTTGGTAAAATTGCACGCGAAATAAGGTAGAAAAGGCTAATTTATTTTTGGTTTTCTTTTTGCGTTTATTCCAATCTTTAGCTTCCACTTTAATGGGTAATAAAACCGTATTTACTTTTTTAGCCTTTTTAGGGTTGTTGTTTTCAAAATATACTGCTATTTCACTTTCTATAGTAGGTAGCCAACATTTGTAATAGTCGTCGTGAACAGTAGGTTTTATGGTTTCCGATTTCGATTTTCCTTTTCGTTTTACTTGTAATACAACTTCTTCTAAATTATCTTGAAAAGGGGTTAAAAATATTTTATTACTTATATTTTTTGTAGCAATATTTAGTTTTTTATAGCCTAAAGCAGAAATAAATAATGAATCGATATCTGGATATAATTTTTTGGTAAAAAAGAATTTTCCTTCGTCGTCTGCAAAAATACCATTTCCGTTACCAAACGAAATGGTAGCATAAGGTATAGGGAAATTGGTTTCAGTATCTATAATTGAAGACTGTGCTATGCAACTATAACCTAATATTAAAAAATAGAATATGCTTATTATTCTGTGCATCATTTTTTTTATGCAATATACTGTATAAATAAAAAAACTGCTAATTGGTAGTTAGCAGTTTTTATAGTTTAAAGTTGGTAAGTTTATTCTTTATCTAAATCTTTTGTCATTTTAAAGCCAGTAAATAAGCCAACTCCTGCCATAAAGAAAATAGTTGCTGGGTAAACTGCTTCGCTGTCTAAACTTGTATAATTATCTAATAAAGAAGCAATAAATACACCAGCACCAATTCCCATAAGTAACAAGGCTATGTTTAAAATTAGTACTTTCCAAATAGGTGCTGTATGCCCTTTTCCTTTCATAAAAACACTTGCATCTACACCTTTTTCAATTAGTGCTAAGCGTTCTTTGTTTCTTGTAGAGAAGTATAAGTAAAATACTCCAAAAATTGCGCCTATAATGATTGGCATAATTATTAATTCTGATCCCATAATTGTTTGTTTTAATTGATTATTTTTATGTGTTCTTATATTTAAGACGATAACTTTTAAAAGATGGTTACAACTTTTTCTACATATTTTTCTTTTATAAATGTAACCATGTCTTCTATTTGGTCGTCCAATACGCAAATGACCATCAATCAAGATCAAATAATTATAAATCAAATTTTAGAAGGAGATACCAAAGCATTTGCTGTTTTGGTAGATCGTTATAAGAACTTGGTGTTTACATTGGCTTTGCAAATGGTTAAGAATAGGGAAGAAGCAGAAGAAGTTTCGCAAGATACTTTTATTAAAGTATTTAAGAAGCTGGAAAAATTTAAAGGGGAATCAAAATTTTCAACTTGGATTTATAAAATTGCTTATAATACTTGTTTAGATAGAATAAAGAGTAATAAACGTAAGCAAAATACAGTTGCTATAAATGAATTTACAGAACAAGAAGTAAAAACATTAGATAATGCTTTAAGTAAGTTAGAAGCACAAGAAAGAAAGCAAGCTATTCAAAATTGTTTGCAATTATTACCTGCAGATGATTGTGCTTTGTTAACCTTATATTATTTTGAAGAATTATCTTTAGATGAAATTGCAAAAGTAATTGGTATTAAAGCTAATAATGTAAAAGTAAAATTGTTTAGAAGCCGAAAAAAACTAACTACCATTTTACAAAACAAGTTAGAACCAGAAATTATTGAACCGTATGCAAGAAGATAAAAATATAGAAAATTTAGTAAGTAAAATGATGCAGGATTTAGCAATAGATTCTCCAGCATTAGATTTTACTAATGCTGTAATGTCGCAAGTAGAAAATTTAGAAAGTAAAAATGAAATAGTTTACAAACCATTAATATCTAAGCCTTTGTGGGTTTTACTCGGGTTTGTTTTAGTTGTAATTACTAGCTATTTATTTATGAATACTTCTGCTGAAGAAACGACTTGGCTTTCTACTTTAAATTTTAGTTCGTTTACAAATAACAATTTCACACAATCACTTACTACTCTCAAATTACCAAAAACATTTATTTATGCAATTTTGTTTTTAGGAATTATGGTTTGTATACAAGTGCCATTACTGAAAAATTATTTTGATAAAAAATTAAGTTTGTAGATTAATCTGGATAATACCAAAAAGGGATACTTATTATGTTGCCTAAAGAATCCGTTTTAGGTTTCATTCTTCTTTTTAAATGGAGCGTATGCTTTCCTTTTTTTATACTATCTAATTCAATAATAGCTTCAAAACCAATTTGTTCTTTTTTATTTTCTGAAATAATATAGTTAACATCATATTTTGTGCTATCAATAGAAACTTTGTAAATACTTTTAAAGGTTTTTAAATAAGCAGTAATTAAGCTGTCTTTATTAGTTTTTATATCATTGTTATTAAAATTAATCGCATCCGAATTTAACCCTCGTTTGTCTCTTTTAGGTTTTAATGATGGATTAAATTCATTAATTCTGTTTTCCATATTTTCAACAAAAGGAATAAACAAATTTAAATAAGGTTTTGTTATAATTTTATTAGGTATACCAGCAACATTAATAAATTCTTTTTCTGGTAATAAATTATAATAGTTGTTGTTGCTTACAAAATGCTTATTAGAAGTTGGAGATGTAATTATATAATTTGAATTTTTATAATACATTCC
>JBMZDY010000074.1:0-7987 GCA_049614585.1 Oceanihabitans sp. | reverse complement strand
GTGTACCATTCGTATTATATCTCTGCGAACTTGTGTTGTTAAGTCTTCTAATTGTTTTGTATTTGGCATGTTGTAAATGTTAGTTTTTTTTCAGCATTCAAAAATAGCTTTTTAAATAGGCTTCACAAAAATAGAATTACGACACTTATTAACGAATTACAGTCATTTGCTAACAATTTAAATAGTAATTGTTTTTTATGTATTGAAATTTCTATTTTCATTTATTAAAAATGAAGGATACTATTAATTTTATTAAATGTTTAAGAATGTATCTAGTTTTGTTATTTATATTTGCCCATTCATAAGCAGGAACGATGAAATTCGAAATTAAAGCAAAAGACATACAAAGTAGTGCTCGGGCAGGTGTAATGACAACAGATCATGGAGTAATAGAAACGCCTATTTTTATGCCAGTAGGCACCGTAGCTTCTGTAAAAGGAGTGCACCAAAGAGAACTTAAAAACGATATTAATCCCGATATTATTTTAGGAAATACGTATCATTTGTTTTTACGTCCAAAAATAGAAATATTAGAAAAAGCTGGTGGATTGCATAAATTTATGAATTGGGATAGAAATATTTTAACAGATTCTGGTGGTTACCAAGTATATTCTCTTTCTGGTAATAGAAAAATAAAAGAAGAAGGTGTTCGATTTAAATCGCATATTGATGGAAGTATGCATTTATTTACACCCGAAAATGTAATGGAAATTCAACGTAGTATTGGTGCAGATATAATTATGGCTTTCGACGAGTGTACACCATATCCTTGCGATTATAAATACGCCAAGCGTTCTATGCACATGACGCATCGTTGGTTAGATAGATGTATAAATCACCTAGAAAAATTACCTTTTAAATACGATTATAGTCAAACTTTCTTTCCAATTGTACAAGGAAGTACTTATAAAGATTTGCGTAAGCAATCTGCCGAATACATTGCAAACGCAGGTGCAGAAGGAAATGCAATTGGAGGATTATCGGTTGGTGAACCAGCAGAAGAAATGTATGCAATGACCGAAGTGGTTACCAATATTTTACCAGAAGATAAACCTAGATATTTAATGGGCGTAGGCACACCTATTAATATATTAGAAAATATTGCATTAGGTATCGATATGTTTGATTGTGTTATGCCAACTAGAAACGCTAGAAATGGTATGCTTTTTACAGCACACGGTACTATAAACATGAAAAACGCCAAATGGAAAGACGATTTTTCTCCAATTGATGAAATGGGAATTACATTTGTAGATACCGAGTACAGTAAAGCCTATTTAAAACATTTATTTTCGGTAAATGAAATGCTAGGAAAACAAATAGCAACCATACATAATTTAGGATTTTATATGTGGTTGGTTCGAGAGGCTAGAATGCATATATTAGCAGGAGATTTTAGAGCATGGAAAGATAAAATGGTAAAACAAATGGATAAAAGACTTTAGTGTTTTTTATTAATAAACTAGAAATTAAAAAAAGCAAATTATAAATTGAAAATACTAGATTGGTACATATTAAAACGCTATTTGTTTACATTTTTCATGATGTTGCTTTTGTTTATTCCTATTGGAATTACAGTACATCTTGCCGAAAAGATTGGTAAAATTTTAGAAAACGAAGTGCCAATTAACGAAGTGCTGCTGTATTTTATAGATTTTACAATTTATTTTGCGCATCTTTTATTTCCGTTGTTTTTATTTTTATCGGTAATATTTTTTACTTCTAAATTAGCTAATAATACCGAAATTGTAGCTTTCTTAAGTTCTGGTGTATCCTTTTCTAGGTTTTTAAGACCATACTTAATTGGTGCAACAATAGTAGCAATACTGGCAATAATACTTGGTCTTTACTTAGCGCCAGAAGCGAGTAAAGGGTTTAACGACTTTGATACTAAGTACTTTTCTAAAAAGAAAAAACAAGCAAATAAAAACGTATTCCGGCAAATAAACGATAACGATTTTATTTATGTTAGTAGTTTTAATATTAACGATAAAGTAGGTCAAAATTTTACTTTAGAGCATTTTGAAGATAACAAACTAACCTATAAAATTCAAGCTCAAAATATTCGATATGTAGAAAAAGATTCTACTTACAGATTAACTAGATATGTAAAACGATTTGTAGGAGAACATGAAGATATTATTGAAAAATCTAGAAGAAAAGACACCTTGTTTGCTTTTGATCTAGACGATTTAACTCCTGTAGAATACATAGCAGAAACCCTTACCTATAGAAACCTAACTAATTTTATTGATAAAGAAGAAAAAAGAGGATCTTCTAACATAGGAAGATATAAATTAGTGAAATATAAAAAGTGGAGTTTACCAGTTTCTGTTTTTATTTTAACCATTATAGCTGTTGCTGTATCCTCTATAAAGCGTCGTGGCGGAATGGGAGTAAACCTAGCATTTGGTATATGTATCGCAATGGTTTTTGTTTTTTTCGATAAAATATTTGGTGTAATGGCATCGCAATCAAACTTTTCTCCATTATTAGCTGTTTGGTTTCCAAATATATTGTTTGGTATTCTTGCAATTTATTTATTATACCATGCCAAACGCTAAATTAAAAAATTACATTCACTTACATTTTTTAGTCTTTATTGCAGGATTTACAGCAATATTAGGAGAGCTTATAACCATATCGGCAGTTCCTTTAGTTTGGTTTAGAATGTGCATAGCAAGCATATTAATTACTATTTATGTGGTGTTTTCTAAAACCAAAATAAAACTTTCTATTGCAGCAATTGCAAAACTTGCCTTAGCTGGAGTAATAATAGCATTACACTGGATTACTTTTTTTGCTGCTATAGATGTTTCTAATATATCTATAACGTTAGCAATGTTTTCTACAGGTGCATTTTTTGCATCGCTTATAGAGCCAATAATTTATAAACGCAAAATTATTTGGTACGAAATGTTATTTGGTTTTATAGTTATAATAGGTGTTTTTATAATTACACAAAGTGAATTAAAATATTTAAATGGTATCATTTTAGGAATTACTTCTGCTTTTTTATCGTCTTTATTTGCAGTGTTAAACGGGAAGTTTTTAGAGAAATACTCGGCAACTACTATTTCTTTTTACGAGTTTATAAGTGGAGTCGCATTTATAAGTGTTTTTCTACTTGTTTTTTACGATGGTTTTTCTGCTTCTTTTTTTAATCTTCCATTAGAAGATTATGTATACTTATTTATTTTGGCTTCAATTTGTACCGCTTATGCGTTTATAGCTTCGGTATATGTAATGCGCTATATAAGCCCATATACAGTTGTATTAACCTATAATTTAGAACCTATTTACGGAATCATTTTAGCAATAATACTTTTCCCAGAAAAAGAAAAAATGTCTACCAATTTTTATTTTGGAGCTACTATGATTCTAGCAGTAGTGCTAATTAATGGGTTTTTAAAAAATAAGCCAGCTTTAAAAACAAAGAACACGAATTAGTAAGCAAAAAAAATGTAATTTTGTAAACTAACTAATACTAATCTGAATTTCGAAAAATGGAATATTTAGAATTTGAACTTCCAATAAAAGAACTAGAAGAACAGCTAGACAAGTGTCAAGTAATAGGAAAAGAGAGCGATGTTGATGTAACCGAAACTTGTAAGCAAATTGAAAAAAAGCTTCTTGCTACTAAAAAAGAAATATATAAAAATTTAACTCCTTGGCAACGTGTACAAATGTCACGTCACCCAAACAGACCATATACTTTAGACTATATTAAAGCACTTTGTGGTGAGACTTTTTTAGAGTTGCATGGTGATAGAAGCTTTAAAGACGATAAAGCTATGATTGGCGGTTTAGGTAAAATTGGCGACCAATCGTTTATGATTATTGGACAACAAAAAGGATATAACACCAAAACGAGACAATATCGTAATTTTGGTATGGCAAACCCAGAAGGCTACAGAAAAGCATTACGATTAATGAAATCTGCCGAAAAATTTGGAATTCCTGTTATAACCCTTTTAGATACACCTGGAGCATATCCTGGTTTAGAAGCAGAAGAGCGCGGACAAGGAGAGGCAATAGCAAGAAATATTCTAGAAATGACGCGTCTTAAAGTTCCAATAATTACAGTGGTAATTGGTGAAGGTGCTTCTGGAGGAGCCTTAGGTATAGGTGTTGGAGACAAAGTACTAATGTTAGAAAATACTTGGTATTCTGTAATATCGCCAGAATCTTGCTCTTCAATTTTATGGCGTAGTTGGGAGTATAAAGAACAAGCAGCAGATGCTTTAAAGCTTACTGCTAAAGACATGAAGAAGCTAGAAATTGTAGACGAAATAATAAAAGAACCTTTAGGAGGTGCTCATCAAGACAGAGAAAAAACTTTTGCAGCTGTTCAAGAAGCAATTCTTAAAACATATTCCGAATTTAAAAACTTATCCCCAACCGATTTAGTAAATCAACGTATGGATAAGTATGCTAATATGGGTGTATACAAAGGCTAATCCCTTTTAAAAGCCCTTGCTAATAAAAATCGGAAGTATAACGCTTCCGTTTTTTTTATGCTTATTAACAATATTTTTTATTTATTAACAGTTAAAATGTTTACTAATAGTTAAGATTGAAACCTAAATTTTAACCTATTAATTCTAGCAAATTAATTACATTCGCTATCCCTAAAAGTACCTTGTCTAAAATGTATTATTTTCTAAAGAAATAATACATAACCTAAAAAAACAGTTATTATTAAATGAAACAACCCAACCCAATAAAAGGATATCCTGTAGATAAAAGCACAATAATAAATCTAGAAAAAGGTAAAATTCCACCTCAAGCTCTAGATCTAGAAGAAGTGGTTTTGGGCGCAATGATGATAGATAAAAAAGGGGTAGACGAGGTAATAGATATTTTAAGTCCGGACGCATTTTACAAAGAAGCACATCAATTTATTTTTGAAGCGATATTTCAATTATTCGAAAATAGCGAACCAATAGATTTATTAACCGTTTCTAGTCAATTAAAGAAAAACCAAAAACTAGATGTTGCTGGAGGCGATTTTTACCTTATTTCATTAACGCAAAAAGTTTCCTCTTCTGCACATATAGAGTTTCATGCACGTATAATTTTACAAAAATTTATTCAGCGAAGCCTTATAAAAATATCTTCAGAAATTATTGAAGATTCTTATGACGAGACCAAAGATGTTTTCGACCTTTTAGATAATGCAGAATCTAAACTTTACGAAGTAACACAAGGAAATATTAAAAAATCTAGTGAAACCGCGCAAAGTTTAGTAATACAAGCAAAAAAGAAAATTGAAGAAATATCGAATAAAGAGGGGATGAGTGGAATACCTTCTGGATTCGATAAGTTAGATAAGCTTACCTCAGGCTGGCAAGAAAGCGATTTAATTATTGTTGCGGCACGTCCTGGTATGGGTAAAACAGCTTTAACCTTATCTATGGCAAGAAATATTGCGGTTAACAATAATATAGGTGTTGCATTCTTTTCTTTAGAAATGGCATCGGTTCAATTAATTACACGTTTAATTTCTAGTGAAACTGGACTTTCTTCAGAAAAATTAAGAACAGGAAAATTAGAAAAACACGAATGGGAACAACTTAACGTAAAAGTAAAAGGGCTAGAAAAAGCTCCTTTATTTATAGACGATACACCTTCGCTTTCCATTTTTGATTTACGTGCCAAAGCAAGAAGGCTTAAGTCGCAACACGATATTAGATTAATTATTGTAGATTATTTACAGTTAATGACAGCAGGTGGAAGCCAAAAAGGAGGAAATAGAGAACAAGAAATTTCTACAATTTCACGTAACCTAAAAGCCTTAGCAAAAGAATTGAGTGTACCTGTAATAGCATTATCACAATTATCGCGTGCAGTAGAAACTCGTGGCGGAAGTAAAAGACCATTACTTTCCGATTTAAGGGAATCTGGAGCAATCGAGCAAGATGCAGATATTGTTAGTTTTATTTATCGTCCAGAATATTATAAAATTGAAGAATGGGACGACGAAGAACGTTCACCAACCGAAGGTCAAGCAGAATTTATTGTTGCTAAGCACAGAAATGGTGGACTAGAAAATATTCGATTAAAATTTATTGGACACTTAGGTAAATTTGATAACCTAGACGATTTCGATTCCCCATTTGAGTTTCATTCTAAAATGAATGCAGCCGCAAACGATAATACTTTTTCTCCAGATAAATTTCCAACAGCAAATGATGCTTTTGGTGCACCAGAAGAAAACGATGAAAATGATGTCCCTTTTTAATTACTTATTGTACTTTATTATTATATGTTAACAGAGCGAAGAACAACCAATATTTTATTACTAATAATTGTTATACCAATAGTTTTTTACGTACTAAAAATATTGTCGTTTATATGTATACCATTAGTATTTGCAATGTTTATTGCTTTATTGTTTTTGCCTTTAATGCGTTGGTTAAACAAACGTAATGTACCCAAGTTTATAAGTATACTTATTGTGTTTTTATTAATTGTAATAGGAATAATAATAGGAATAGAACTCATACAGCTATCAAGTAAGCAAATAATGGCTAGCGATACTGCTTTTTTCGATAAAGCACAGGTAAAAATAAACCAAGCTACGCATTACTTAGAAAATACATTTGGCGTACAAATAGAAAAAGACAAAAACGTACTTTCACAGTTTGTTAAAAAAGAAAATTTAGGAACTACTTTCGAGTTTTTAAGAAAGTTTTTTACCATGTTTTTAATGACCGCCTTTTTTGTGGTTTTATTGCTTGCAGAATCTATTAATATACCACAAGTATTAAATACTATTATTCTTAAAAAAAAGCAGAGCTCTTTACGTACATATGGTAAAATTCAGAAAGAAATAATAACCTTTATTAAGGTAAAGTTTCTGGTAAGTTTTTTAACTGGTATTGGTACTGGCTTAGCCTGCTATTTTTTCGATGTAAGCTTTCCTATATTTTGGGGTATTTTTGCTTTTGTTATAAATTTTGTGCAAATGGTAGGTTCTTTCATTTGTGTTATTCTGCTATCTATTTTTGCTTTTGTAGAGTTAGACACTAGTAGTACATTACTGTTTTTTATTCTTGCAATTAGCGGTGTACAAATTTTATTTGGTGCAATTTTAGAACCCGTATTTATGGGGAAATCTTTTTCAATAAATATTATTGCAGTACTAGTAATGCTTATGTTTTGGGGATTTCTTTGGGGAATTCCAGGATTAATAATGGCCATTCCAATTACTGTATTTCTAAAAATTATTTTCGAACAATTTCCAGGAACAAAAAAAATATCCGATTTAATTTCATAGTAAATATTCTTCTTGTTTTTAGTATCTTCCTGTTTTTAAAAAGAAGATATTATTTATGGTTCATGGCACACATAATGCTTTAGAAGATAGCAGAAACAAAAACATTTACATTGCAATAAACGACGAGTTCTTTAAAAGGGAAGAGGCAAAAATTTCGGTTTTCGATAGTGGTTATTTAGTAGGCGATGGTATTTGGGAAGCTTTGCGATTACACCAAGGGGTATTAGTTTTTTTAGAAGATCACTTAGCGCGTTTGTGGCAGTCTGCAGCAACTGTTGGTATGCAATTTCCTTTTTCAAAAGAAGAACTAACTGCAAAAATTTGGAAAACTTTAAATAAAAATAACATGCAAGATCATGTGCATGTTCGTGTAATGATTACGCGAGGAATAAAAAAAACACCTTCTCAAGATCCTAGACTTACTATCTCTGGACCTAATATTGTGATTTTGCCCGAATATAAAAAAGCTTCTGCCAAAAGCAAAGAAACTGGTATTACCTTGTTTACAAGTACTATTAGACGAGGAGCTCCCGATTATTTAGACCCAAGGCTTAATTGCCATAGTAAATTGCACGAAGTGCAAGCACTTATTCAAGCAATAGAAGCTGGTGCAGATGAGGCGCTTATGCTAGATACAAATGGTTTTGTAGCTACATGTAACGCAACAAATTTTTTTATTATAAAAAATAACGAAGTTTGGACATC
>JBMZDY010000073.1:0-8068 GCA_049614585.1 Oceanihabitans sp. | reverse complement strand
AATACCAATCTTTTAACGAGATTTTAAAAATACAATCCAATTATATTTACGAGTATTCTTTACTAGTAAATAACGAAGATATATTTTATTTAGCTGTAGAAGATTTTAATAATGTATCGTGTTATGCCATACAGTTACCCGATTTTAAGTCGTTTCAAGAGCACGACCTTTTTACTATAGATTTAGATATTAAAAATATTAATTATTACAATATCGAAACAGGTTTATTAGTAGGAACAAAAACGAACATGCATAATATTACCGACTACAAAGAAAACAACGAATATTTAAAAGATTCCGACGAAGATTCCGAAATGATAACGCTGTATTCAAACTACAAAGAATATAATGGCGTGCTTTTTGCAACCATACGAACGCTAACAAACAATTCTAAAACCATACAAACTAAATCGGTTTCCGATTATGTCGATATTATTGTAAACCCAACAATCGACAAAAACGATTATAAAGTAGAAAAGTAAAACCATGATAAAAAAAATACTATTAACCTTACTTATATGTTTTGGCTATTTTTCAAGTAGTAGTGCTCAAAATTATCAAACCGTTGAAGATGTAGATAATTCCTGTGTAACATTAGGTTTTATGGCAGACGAAGAAGCCGAAATAGCAGTCGATAAAATACTAGAACAAATAGGTCTGTTTAGAAACTTTGTATTGCAACAATGTCCAGATATTAACAATGCGGTTGCAAAAAATATTAAAACACCAACTGGCGAAGTGATGCGCTATATATTATACGACAACGATTTTTTTAATCGTATAAACGACAAAGCAAATAACGATTGGGCTGCTATAAGTATACTAGCACATGAAATTGGACATCATTTAAATGGCCATTCTTTAAACAATAAAGGAAGCAACCATAAAGTTGAATTAGAAGCCGACTATTTTAGTGGTTTGTCTTTAGCAAAAATGGGTGCTACCCTAGAACAAGCTTTAAGTGCTATTAATACTTTAAAGTACGAAAAAGCAACAAAATCGCATCCTGCAAAAAAAGACAGATTATTACAAATTGAAAAAGGTTGGAACTACGCAAATAAAGAAAAACAAAAAAATCTTGAAGATATTTCTAAAATAGAAGAAGAAAAAAAATTAGCATATATAGTAGAAAGCTTTCCGGTATTCCCAGGCTGTACAGGCAATAATAACTTAGAGCTTAGAAAATGTTTTAATGCCAAATTAAAAAAACATATCGCTTCCAAATTTAATGTAGATATCGCCAGCGAAATAGGTATTACTTCTAGATGCCTAAAACAAACAGAAGTGTATAATCCAGACACCAAAAAATATACTACGAAATGCGAAAAATACCAACCTATTAAAATATTAGGGCAATTTAAAGTTACCCATACTGGAGATATAGAATTTATTGGAGCAAGAGCACCACACGAAGGATTACAAAAAGAAGCCGAACGTTTAATAAACCTTTTACCAAAAATGAAACCTGGAATGCAAAAAGGTAAAAATGTAGGCGTTCGTTTTGCTATGCCAATAGCATTTATGTTATATGATTAATAATAATAAATAATGAAAACAAAATTAAAATACCTTTTACTTTTTTTTATATCTATTTCTTATAGTCAAAACTATCAAACCATAGAAGAAATTGACGATGCTTGTGCTTCCCTTGGCTTCTCCTCTAACGAAGATGCCGAAATAGCTGTCGATCAAATACTAGATGCTGTGGGTTTATTTAGAAACTTCGTAATTCAAGAATGCCCAGACATTAATAATGCTGTAGCAAAAGTTATAGAAATCTCTAAAGGCTATAAAGAACGCTATATATTATACGATAATAATTTTTTCGATAAAATGGATAGCAAAGCGCAAACAGATTGGGCATCCTTAAGCATACTAGCACACGAAATTGGTCATCACTTAAATGGGCATTCTATGAATAACGAAGGTAGCAACCATAAGTTCGAGCTCGAAGCCGATTTTTTTAGCGGCTCTGCACTTGCCAAAATGGGTGCTAGTTTGGCAGAAGCACAAAGTGCTATAGCAACTTTCCGTTACGAAAAAGCAACGCGAACACATCCAGCAAAAGCCGACCGCTTAAATGCAATTGAAAACGGATGGAACAAAGCCAATAACATTAAAAAAGTTACCCCAAAGAAAAAAACAACTCCCAAAAAAAAGGTAACCCCAAAAAAGAAAGTAACGCCTAAACCAAAAGAGAATAATACCGAAACTTTTGAGGTTTTCCCAGAAAATCCTGTTTTAACTACAGAGTATTCAGAAGAAGCTTTAGAATATTATAATAATAAAGACTACAATTTGGCTGCGCAATCTTTCTTTAAAGCCTTTCAATATAGTAATGGGAAAGATTTTGAATTTCTGTATTCTGCAGCAGTTACTTATGTTTTAGATAAAGATTATAACCAAGCACTTAAATACTATTTAGCGCTATTACGTACTGGAATAGAAAGTTTAGAAAAAGAAAAACAACTATTAACGTATAAATATATTGGGCTTATTTATGTACAACAAAAGCGATACGATGAAGCCTTAAAATTTTTCGATTTTGCACTACGTAATAATCCAAATAATGCTACCATACTAATAGCAAGAGCTAACTTGTTTTACCAACTTGGAGACATAGATACGTATGAAATAGAGCTTAAAAAAATATTAGAAATTGAACCAGATAATCTAGATGTACTCTATAACCTTGGTGTTATTAGTGTTAAAAAAGGAGAAGTAGAATCTGGAATTAATTATTATAAACAGGTTTTGCAATTAGAACCCAATCATAAAAACAGCCTCATTAATATTGCAGCAGCTATTCTATTAAAAGATACACCATTAGTAGAAGAAATGAATAATTTAGGGATGTCTAAAGAAGATGATAAACGTTACGACGAATTAAGAGAAAAACGTAATGATTTTTTTAAAATTGCAATAAATTATATCGAACATTATATTATTTTAGATCCAACAAATAAAGACATGCTAAATACAGCAGCAAATATTTATAAAGCACTAGGCGACCAAAAAAACTTAGAGCGTATACAAAGACTTCAAAATCAATAATATTATGAAAGTTATAAAGCAAGCCATCGTTTTTACAGTATTAATAATAATTTGTAATACTAGCTATTCACAAAACTTCCAAACGGTAGAAGAGGTTAACAATGCTTGTGCTACTTTAGGCTTTGCTTCCAACGAAGAAGCAGAAATTGCTGTAGATAAAATTATGGATATTATTGGTTTGCAAAAAAACTTTATAATTCAAGAGTGTCCAGATATTAATAATGCAGTTGCTAAAAACATTAAAAATAACTCTGGAAATTTTGTTCGTTATATATTGTACGATAATAATTTTTTTAATCGTATTAACGATAAAGCTTCCAACGATTGGGCTGCAATAAGTATTCTCGCGCATGAAATTGGGCATCATCTAAATGGACATTCGCTTAACAATAAAGGTAGTAACCACGAGTTTGAGTTAGATGCTGATTATTTTAGTGGTTTAATTCTTTCAAAAATGGGTGCAACCTTACAAGAAGCACAAAGTGCAATTCAAACCCTGCGATACGAAAAAGCAACACATACACATCCCGCAAAAAAAGACCGTTTAAATGAAATAAAAAGAGGTTGGACAAAAGGCGATAATTTTAAAAAGCGTATTAAAGATCCAAATATTGAATTTAATATGGAGCCTTTAGTAGAAGAAAATTTCCGAAAGGCAAAAAATGGAGATGCTAATGCGCAAAACTCATTGGCATATGCATTTTTTATGGGAAAAGGTGTAGATAAAAATATTGATCAAGCCGTAAAGTGGTACCGAAAAGCTGCAGAACAAGGAAATGCAATAGCTCAAAACAACCTTGGAAACAAGTATTATAATGGAGATGGTGAAAAAAAGACTATAAAAAAGCAGTAATGTGGTATCGCAGGTCTGCCGAACAAGGTCGAGCATCTGGTCAAGACAACTTGGGAACGATGTACGAAAAAGGAAAGGGAGTTGAAAAGAATTATTCTTTAGCATTAAAATGGTATCGTAGAGCAGCAGATCAAGGGTATGCTTCTGGACAATACAGGTTAGGAAACATGTATAAGTATGGTCGTGGAGTAGAAAAAGATTATAAAAAAGCAATAGTTTGGTATCGTAAAGCCGCAGAGCAAGGTTATGCTGAGGCGCAAAATAATCTTGGCGTAATGTATAAAACAGGAAAAGGTGTAGAAAAAGATTATAAACAAGCGATAGTTTGGTATCGTAGAGCTGCAGAGCAAGGACGTGCTTCGGGACAAAATAACATGGGCGCAATGTATAAAGACGGCCTAGGTGTTGAAAAAAGTTATTGCGAAGCAGTAAATTGGTATCGTAAAGCTGCAGCACAAGATTATCCTGCAGCGCAAAATAAACTTGGATACATGTATGAAAAAGGATTTGGTGTTGAAAAAAATTATTACGAAGCAGTAAATTGGTATCGTAAAGCTGCAGATCAAGGGCGAGCATCGGGGCAAGCAAACCTTGGGGATATGTACGAAAAAGGAAAAGGAGTAACGAAAGATTATTCTTTGGCTGTAAAATGGTATCGAAAAGCAGCAAAACAAAATAATAAATTTGCAAAAAAAGCTTTAACTAGATTAGGAGAAACATGGTAAAAAATAAAAAATATACAATGAAAATTAAATTATTAGTAGCATTATTATTAGTAGCACAATTAGCGGTTTCGCAAAACTATCAAACCATAGAAGAAGTAGACGATGCTTGTTCGCAATTAGGTTTTAATAGCGACGAAGATGCCGAAATAGCTGTAGATAACATTCTAGATCAAATAGGTTTATTTAGAAACTTTACCATTCAAGAATGTCCAAACATTAACAATGCTGTAGCAAAAAACATTGAGGTTTCTCCAGGGCAAAAAGAACGTTATATTTTATACGATGCAAACTTTTTCGATAAAATAGAAACTAAAGCTAATAATCGCTGGGCAGCAATAAGTGTATTAGCCCACGAAATAGGACATCATTTAAATGGCCATTCGTTAAACGACGAAGGTAGTAACCATAAATTCGAACTAGAAGCCGATTATTTTAGCGGATTAGCTCTTGCAAAAATGGGTGCATCTAAAGCAGAAGCACAAAGTGCTATTATGACCATTCGATACGAAAAAGCAACAAGAACACATCCTGCAAAAGCCGATCGTTTAATAGCTATAGAAAATGGTTGGAATAAAGCCAAAGGTATTTCTAATAAAAAAACAGTAAAAGAAGAAAACGAAGATACTGCCTTTGCATTTTACCAAAAAGGAGAAGAGGCATTTCAAGATCACGATTTTACAAGTGCTATTTCTTATTTTAACAAAGCCAAAGATCTAGATTATAAAGATGCCTATTATTATTTATCGCATATATACTATACAGGAATTGGCACAAAAGTAGATTATAAAAAAGCTTATAAATATGCTAAGCAAGGTTACGATCTAGGTTCTATTCCATCTACTTATCAATTGGGTAAATATTTGGCAAATGGTACTGGAGTTAACAAAAGTAAATCTGAAGCTAATCGTTTATTTCAAAAATCATTTCAAATAAAATGGTTTAAAGACCAGTATCGAAAAAACCAATTCGCTTTTCATGCATATGCAATAGCATATATGTATTCTAATGGTTATGGAGGTGTACAAGAAGACCAAGAAATTGCATTGCTTTGGTACAAACAAGCTGCCGAAGGTGGTAGCCTTACTGGAATGGGGAATTTAGCCGTACAATATGAAACTGGTGAAGGTGTACCAGTAGATAAATATAAAGCTACCCAAATCTATAGAAAAGCAGCCGATTTAGGTCACCCAAATTCCATGTCGAATCTAGGTGTAAGTTACGAAAACGGTAATGGCGTTTCTGTAAACATCGAGCAAAGTATATATTGGTATAAAAAAGCTTGCGAATACGGAAGCCCAGAAGGCTATAAAAAACTTGGTCGCTTGTATATTGATGGAGAAAAAGTGACTCAAGATGTCGAACTAGGACTCTCCTACTACAAAAAAGCATTAGTTAATTTTCCATCGCTTTATACCACTGTTGGTAATATATATTACCGAGGAACAGGAATTAATAAAGATCCCGATTTGGCTTTTTATTATTTTAAAGAAGGCGCTAAAAGGAACGATCCTTCTAGTTTAGGAAATACTGGTTATTGTTACGACGAAGGTATTGGAACTGCTATAAATTGGGAAACAGCCTTAGACTATTACCAAAAAGCGGCCGATTTGGGGAATGCTTATTCCATTCGAAAATTAGGTGAGTTTTATTATTTTGGTGTTGGTGGTGTTTCACAAAATAAATACAAAGGAATTCGTTTATTTGAAGAAGCTGCCGCATTAGATGACGACACTGCGAAATCACATTTAGAAGTGATTCGAAATATTAATAACAGACGTTATATTACAGTTAAAGCACCAAGATATGGTAATAAACTTTATATATCTGCTGCCGAAATTGCTGAAGAATATCCAGCTTATCCATATAATTTTAGTGCTCATTCAGGATCTTGGAGTGTTGAAGTTAACTACCAATTAGGAAGCGATACACAGGCAGTTCAAATATTTCCTATTAAAGAAAATGAATATCCCGATGATCTCTTTTTTACAAATTATACACCTTGTGCACCGTTATACGATTCTAGCGGAAGCCATGTAGTTTCAACAAGTATTAAAACAATAAGCGAAGGTTACAGAGCCATTAAATATGTATATTATCGTGGTACCTTTTACGATAACGATGGCGATGTGCAAGAACAAGTTATTATTAAAGCTCCTGTTGCACTTTGTTGGTTACCAGAATAATACGTATTTATAAGAATTTTTAAATGCTTTCAAAAAAATCAAAACTGCTATATAAAGATACATTTCTATGTACGCTCTTATCATTAATAATCCTTTTTTTGGTATCGTTTATTGTTATAAATCTGTCGTTTTTTAACCCTTTTTTAAAAGTAGTAAAAGACTTTAGTTTTCTAGATGTGTATTATGCCGAAAATTTTAGCGATACTAAATCGGTAAACCCAAATATTGTACTAATTAATATCGAGCATAAAGATCGATTTGAAATTGCAATGCTTCTAGAAGAAGTAATGCAACAAAAACCAAAAGTAGTTGGTGTCGATATGATTTTTAAAGAAGAAAAGGAAGCTTTCTCCGATTCGTTATTAGCAAGTCAATTACAAAACAATACAATTGTACAGGCTTATATATTAGAAAAAAAAGAAAGTATTTACAGCCATAAAAAATTTCAAAATAACACCAAAGGATTTGTTAATTTAAACTTCGATAACCAAGAGTCTGTAGTTCGTGAATTTGTAGGAATGCATGAATTAAATTCTAAAGAGCATGTTTCTTGGGCAGCGCAAATAACAAAGTTGGCAGTTGGCGACTCTACTTGGAACGCAAGAAATTATAAAAAGCATTTAAAAGGAAATACAGCAATTATATATAAAGGAAAATACGATTCTTTTTTAACCCTTGGTTACGATGAGTTTATGTCGCAAGTAGATAAAAACATAATCAACAATAAAATTGTTTTATTGGGTTATATTGGCGATCCTACTGGTGATATTTACGATGTAGAAGATAAATTTTTTACACCTTTAAACCCAGTAACAGCAGGTAAAAGTATACCAGATATGTTTGGTGTTGTAATACATGCAAATATTATTAATATGCTTTTAAAGAACGATTTTTTATATCGTATTTCCAATTTTTGGGTTTACTTGTTGGCATTTATTTGTAATTTCTTTTTAGTAAGGTATTTTTTAATCTTAGATAAAACCGATAAATTAGGAGCTCGAACCAAAAGAAAAATTATAGTTTTTATATTTTCAGTAGTAATAGGTGGAATTGCTTTATGGTTATTTCGTTATGGAATAATATTAAAAGTAACACCAATTATTGCCTTTACAGTATTTAGTGCTGGTGTAGTAAAATATTACAAGCACCTTATTAAATTTATTCAAACAAAAACAAAATGGGAAAGTTATATTTAAATTCTAAAAAGGGTTATGCCGTTTTATTTTTACTGTGTAGTATTTTTGCTTATTCGC
>JBMZDY010000072.1:0-8118 GCA_049614585.1 Oceanihabitans sp. | reverse complement strand
TTGCAGGAGCACCAGAGCAAGTAGTTGCTTCCGAAAAGAAAAAAGAAGCAGATGCATTGGCTAAAATAGAGACTTTAAAAGCTAGTTTGGCTAGTTTAAAGTAAAATGAAAAGAAAATTATATACCATTATAGCAATCCTGATTCTTGTTGCCATCTATGGCTACGATGCTTATTTTGATAATAAAATTCAAGTAGGTATTATAGAAAATGGACAAACTATAAAAACAAATACCAACGAGTACTTTTTACCAACCAGTACAACCGGACAAATTATACATCATGAAGGCTATAGTTTAAGTTATAGCGAAGCACATGAACAAGCAGAATGGGTTGCGTACGAGTTGAAAAAATCGCACTTAAGTAACACTAATTTTAAGCGTCCTTATTTTGAAATTGATAAAGCTGTAAAAACCAAAGCTGCACATTGGAGAAACTACAAACAATCTGGATATGATCGTGGACATTTGTGTCCTGCAGGAGATAGAAAATATAGCCAAGCTGCACACGACGAAACTTTTTTAACCAGTAATATAGCACCACAAAAGCACGCTTTTAATGCCGGAGTTTGGAATAGATTAGAACAAAAAACACGCTATTGGGCAAGTAAATATAATGGTGTTTTTGTAGTTTCTGGCGGTATTTTAAAAGGTAATATGAAAACTATTGGTAGCGAAAAAGTTGCCGTACCAAACCAATTTTATAAAGTTTTAATTGACACCAATTCTGGAGAAACAAAAATGCTTGCCTTTTTATTAGATCATAAAGATTCTAATAAACCTTTATATAATTTTGTAGTTTCTGTAGACGAAATAGAAAAACGCACAGGAATAGATTTCTTTGCAGAATTAGACGATGCTGTAGAAAATAAATTAGAAGCATCAGCAGCTTATAAAAATTGGAGTTTTTAAATTCATGTCATTCAGAATGAAATGAAGAATCTATAATATTATAAAATAAGATGCTTCGACTACGCTCAGCATGACAATTAAATAAGTTTATTCAACATTCCTTTCCAGCGTAATTTTCTAATAAAAGCTCCTTGCTCTATGGTTACTAAATATTCTAAATTATTTTTTTTAGCTTTAAAATAACCAGACATATAGTCTTTAAACAATTTAAAACTCCCTTTTTTATAAGCTAATTTTAAAGCAGAAATTAGCGTAATAATAAATCCATATCGCATTTTATACATCGCTTCCCCTTGCATATGCTTAGAGGCTTTATTGTAGCTTACTCCAGTAGGTTTTAAATGTTTTACATGTAATGTTTCGTCAGTTAAAATTTCCCAGCCATAATATCTAGATAATAGTTCATCAACCGTATCCCAACCCATGGAAGGTTTTAGTTTTCCTATTTGCTCAAAACAGGCTTTTCTATAAGTTTTTAATGCACCACGAATATGGTCTTTCCTAGTTAAACTTTCTAAAACCCATTGGCTATTTTTTTCTATGTAACAAAAACCAGAAGCCATTCCTAGTTTTTTATTCGCATTAAAATGATTGGCCAACTGTTCTAAATAATTATTCGGAAAAATTAAATCGGCATCAAATTTACAAATCACATCGTAGTTAGAATCTAAAAATTCTAACCCCTTATTAAATGCATTTATAATTTTTGTTCCAGGCAGATGTTTGTCTGAAGAAGTTTTATTTACCAAAGAAATCCAGCTATAATTTGTTTGGTAATAGGATACTATTTTTTTGGTATCATCTGTAGAATTGTCATTTACAACCACAATTTGTTTTGGTTGTAATGTTTGATTTATCAAAGAATTTAATGTTTTTTCGATAAAATCTGCTTCGTTATGTGCAGGAATGACAATATAAAAATTCAAGATTTAAAATTTTAAATTCAAAGTTAGTTATTTTAAATAGATTTTAAGTTTAATTAAGACACTTCGACGCTACCTAAGTTAAAACTTCGAAAGATAAATGCGCTCAGTGTGACATTTAATTTCTTGATATAAGATTTTGGAATTTTGTTATTATAATTTATTATTGGTTTAGCTTTTCGGCATAAACTATATAATATCTAGGTGTAAACCATCTTAATATTGGTCTAATTCCTATTTTTTTAGTGGGATTCGTCCATTTCTGTCTATCAATAATTTTCCAACCTGCTTTTTCTAAAAGCCAATCGAATTGCCAGTCTTCAAATTCATGATAATGTCGATCTCGCATATCGGTTTTACTTCTATAGGCAGAAGCAAACCATAATTTTAAAGGTACACTAATAACTAGCTTATCTGTTTTTATTTCTTGTAAAACAGTGAAAGGCGAGAGAAGATGTTCAAAAATTTCGAATGCTGTAACCACATCTGCTTTTGAGCTTGTTATTGTTGATGTATCAATATCTAAATCTTCTCCTTTTGTGTTTTCAACCGTAAAACCATGATCTTTCATGATTTTTGTAAACGGATTTTCTACACCTAAATCCAATATTTTTTCTTCCGTAGAAACATGCTTTTTTAAAAATTCTGCAGTTAATTTAAAGCGTTTGTTAGGAAAACTTTTTTCGTACATTATTTAGAAATTTTCTTATAAGAAGTTTTTATTCCTTTTATTAGTGCAGAGCTAAATCCACTGTGTTCCATTTCATTAAGTCCAGCTATAGTACAGCCTTTAGGTGTTGTAACCTTGTCTATTTCTACTTCTGGATGATTTCCTGTTTTTTCTAATAATTCGGTAGCTCCTTTTACAGTTTGTGTTGCAATTTTTGTTGCTGTTTGTGCATCGAAACCTATTTCAATTCCACCTTGAATCATTCCTCTAATAAAGCGTAAAGCATAAGCTATACCACAAGCACCAAGTACAGTCGCTGCATCCATAAGTTGCTCGTTAATGTGTATGGTATTTCCTAAAGCATTAAAAATAGTTGTTACTTCTTCTATCTCTTTATTGGAAGCATTTTCTGAAGCAATACACGTCATAGATTCGTTAACCGAAGATGCCGTGTTTGGCATTGCTCGAACAATGGTAAGATCTGTATTTAGATTTTTAGAAATATTTGCAATTGAAAAATCGCTTACTACTGAAACTAAAATGGAATCTTTTAATATAGAGCCTTTAATTTGAAGCAGTATTTCTTCCATTTTATAAGGCTTTACAGCAATTATAATAATTTGTGCATTTTTAACCGCTTCTATATTATTATTAGTGACAGTAATTCCTTTTAATTTTAAATTAGAAAGTAATTCGATTCTATTTCTAGTTACTGTAATATTTGCAGGAGTATAGTTTTTACTTAAAAGACCATTTGCAATAGCAGTACCTAAATTCCCACCTCCAATAATTGTAATTTTTTTCGACATATTAATATTTGTAAACAATTGCATTTATGTGCATTCCTCCACCAACACTAGCAAATATAATAATATCGCCCTTAGAAAGACTTTGGTTTTCTAATTTATTATTTTTTACCAAATCGAGTAAAGTAGGTACTGTTGCAACCGAACTGTTTCCTAGTTTTTGAATACTCATTGGCATGATATTTTCTGGAATACTTGTATCGTACAGTTTATAAAAACGCTCTAGTATAGCATCGTCCATTTTTTCATTTGCTTGATGGATAAATATTTTTTTCACATCGTGAATACCAACACCACTTTTATCTAAACAAGTTTTCATGGCTTGCGGCACATTGGTTAAAGCAAACTCGTAAATTTTTCTGCCGTCCATTTTAATGTATTTGGTGTCTGCACAAAGCGATTGGTTATTAGATTTACCAAAGTAAAGATAGAAAGCCTCGTCGTAAGTATAACTTGCTGTTTCGTGGGCTAAAATACCATCGCTACCTTCTTTTGCTTCTAATACAGTTGCTCCTGCACCATCACTATAAATCATAGAATCTCTATCGTGAATATCTACTACTCTAGATAACGTTTCCGAGCCAACTACTAAGCAACGTTTTGCCATTCCTGCTTTAATAAATGCTTGTGCTTGTATTACTCCTTCGATCCAGCCAGGACATCCAAAAAGTATATCGTAAGCAACACATTTAGGATTTTTAATACGTAAATGATGTTTTATTCTAGATGCCAAACAAGGAAGAATATCGCTTTGTATTGTGTTGTGTTTAACGTCTCCAAAATTATGAGCAACAATTATATAGTCTAAGGTTTCTGGATCTATATTTGCATCTGTAATTGCTTTTTGAGCAGCAAAAAAACCCAAATCGGAAGATGTAAATTGTTTACTTGCATATCGCCTTTCTCCTATTCCGGTTATGGCTTTAAATTTTTTTACAATTACTTCATTTGGGTGTTTTATTGTAGAACCATCTGTATTTAAAAATTCGTGCTGGTGGAAACCTTCGTTTTTTTCTATTATATCTGGAATATAACTACCTGTACCTGTTATTTTTATTGCCATAATTTATCGAATTTCTAAATTAGCTTCTTTACGAAGCTAGTTAATAAAACATAAAGAATAACATCTTTTAGAATTAATAGTTTATTTTTTATAACATTAAGTAAAAATGAACGTATTATTAACAAAAAAAGCCTTCCAATTGGAAGGCTTTTAATTATACATTTGGTACTCTTTACATATAATCTTCTATAGGTGCACAAGTACAAATTAAGTTTCTATCTCCATAAGCATCATCTACACGACGAACGCTAGGCCAGAACTTATTTTCTTTTACAAATGCTAAAGGATATGCTGCAGTTTCTCTAGAATAATCGAAATCCCAGTTATTTGCTGTTACCATTTCCATAGTATGAGGTGCATTTTTAAGCACATTATTTTCATTTTCTTTTGTTGCATTATCAATTTCTTTTCTAATAGAAATCATAGCATCACAAAAACGATCTATTTCTTGTTTACTCTCACTCTCTGTAGGCTCTATCATTAAAGTTCCTGCTACAGGAAAAGAAACTGTAGGTGCATGAAAACCATAATCCATTAATCTTTTTGCAATGTCTGTTACCTCTATACCATTTGCTTTAAAAGCACGACAATCTACAATCATTTCGTGTGCAGCACGACCACGTTCGCCAGAATATAAAGTATCAAAATGCCCTTCTAATCTAGTTTTTATATAATTGGCATTTAGTATCGCTACTTTAGTAGATTCTGTTAATCCTTCTGCGCCAAGCATTTTAATATAACCATAAGAAATTAAACAAGCCAAGGCAGAACCAAATGGTGCTGCAGATATGGCTGTAATTGCATTTTCTCCTCCAGTTTTAACAATTGGGCTTCCAGGTAAAAAAGGTGCTAACTGTTTTGCTACACAAATAGGACCTACTCCTGGACCTCCACCTCCATGTGGTATTGCAAATGTTTTGTGCAAGTTTAAATGGCATACATCTGCACCAATATTTCCAGGGTTTGTTAAACCTACTTGCGCATTCATATTCGCGCCATCCATATATACTTGTCCGCCATTATCGTGAATAATTTTGGTAATCTCTTTTATAGAAGCTTCATAAACACCATGTGTAGATGGATACGTAACCATAATACACGATAAGTTGTCTTTGTGTAAAATTGCTTTTTCACGTAAATCGTCTACATCAATATTTCCTTGGTCTGTAGATTTAGTAACCACTACTTTCATTCCTGCCATTACTGCGCTTGCAGGATTTGTGCCGTGAGCAGAGCTAGGAATTAAACAAATATTTCTATGGTTATCACCACGCGATTCGTGATACGCTTTAATTACCATTAAACCTGCAAACTCTCCTTGTGCTCCAGAATTTGGTTGTAGAGATGTTGCAGCAAAACCAGTAATTTCGGTTAATTGATCTTCTAGTTCTTTTAAAATTGTAGCATAACCTCTAGCTTGCTTTAAAGGTGCAAATGGATGAATATTTCCCCATTTAAACCAGCTTAAAGGAAGCATTTCTGCTGCTGCATTTAATTTCATGGTACAAGAACCAAGCGATATCATAGAATGGTTTAAGGATAAATCTTTACGTTCTAGCTTTTTAATATATCGCATTAATTCGGTTTCCGAATGGTGCGTGTTAAAAACATCTAGAGTTAAAAATTTGGAAGTACGCTGTAATTCTTTTTCAATACTTGTAGTTCCATTAATTGAAGAAACTGTTATTGCTTTTTTCTTTGCAGCTTCAGCAAAAACAGCAATAATATAATTTATATCTCTAATTGTTGTTGTTTCGTTCACCGAAATAGTAACGGTTTCAGAATCTGGGTAAAAGAAATTTACTTTTCTTTTTTTAGCGATTTTTTTAACTTTTTTAGCATCGGTTTTTATTTGAAGCGTATCAAAATACGAGGTATTGGTTTGTTTAAAACCTAATGTTTCTAAAGAATTCGATAAAACCGAAGCTGTTTGATGCACTTGATTTGCAATAAATTGTAACCCTTTAGGACCATGATAAACTGCATACATTCCTGCCATAACAGCAAGCAATACCTGCGCAGTACATATATTTGATGTTGCGCGATCTCTTTTTATATGCTGCTCTCTGGTTTGTAAAGCCATACGTAAAGCTCTATTCCCATTTGCATCTTTGGTAACACCAATTATACGTCCTGGAATATCTCTTTTATAAGCTTCTTTTGTTGCAAAATACGCAGCATGCGGACCTCCATAACCCATTGGTATTCCAAATCGTTGGGTTGTTCCTACTACAACATCTGCTCCAAATTTTCCTGGCGCTTCTAATAGTACAAGGCTTAAAATATCTGCAGCAACTGCTACTTTTATTTGTGCTTCTTTAGCTTTTTCTATAAAGGTTTTTATGTTGGTTACTTGTCCATTTTTTCCAGGATATTGTAACATCGCTCCAAAATAATTGGATGAAAAATCGAAGGCATCTTCGTTTCCTATTACTAATTCAACTCCAATTGGGTTTGCTCTAGTTTGTAATAAGGAAAGTGTTTGTGGTAAAATGTTTTCTGAAACAAAAAACTTATTTACTCCAGCTTTTTTTTGCGCACGTTCTCGAACAGCAAAAAGCAAACTCATCGCTTCTGCTGCTGCTGTACTTTCGTCTAAAAGGGAAGCATTCGCTAACTCCATTCCGGTTAGATCTGTAACCATGGTTTGGAAATTTAAAAGTGCCTCTAAACGCCCTTGTGCAATTTCTGCTTGGTATGGCGTGTAAGCAGTATACCAACCCGGATTTTCTAAAATATTACGCTGTATTACTGCTGGCAAAATTGTTGGATGGTAGCCTAAACCAATATATGTTTTATATACTTTATTTTTTTTTGCTACCTCATTTAAGTAAACTAAATACTCTTGTTCGCTCATGGCATGAGCCAAATTTAATCCGTTTTTTAATCGAATATCATCTGGAATGGTTTCGTAAATTAGTTGGTCTAAATTAGATACACCAATAGTTTTAAGCATTTGTTCTTGGTCTGCTTCACGAGGCCCAATATGTCGAAGTGCAAAAGCGTTTGTATTCATTCTTAAAAAGTTGTATTCGTTTTTTACTTTATAGTGTATTACTATATTTATTTTAAGTTTCTATTCGCTAGAAATAACTAGCGGTTTTTAAAGCTCAAAAATACATAATTATTAAAGTTTTTATAGATTCGATAATGAAAGTTTTTAACCAAAAATATTCTTTATTAACAGTTTACTTACTTTTGTAGTATGCGATTGATTAAACAGATTGTAGATTTTTATATTAACGCTAGTATTCACGTAGCTTTAAGCGTGTATGCGCTTACCTGGATAACGCTTATTGAATTTGGAATTCCTTATGACGAATCGGTATTGTATTTTAATTTTTTTGCTACTATTACTGGTTATAATTTTATAAAATATTTTGGCTTAGCAAAATTTCACCACAGAAGCTTAGCCAATTGGTTAAAAATAATTCAGGTTTTTTCGCTTATTTGCTTTGTTGCTTTGTGCTTTTACGCTTTGCAACTTGAAAGAAAAACATGGTTGTATATATTTATTCTTGGAGCAGTAACTTTTTTTTATGCTATCCCTTTTTTACCAAAAAGTATATTTATTGATAGTAAGCAAAACCTAAGAGAAATAAGTGGATTAAAGGTTTATGTTATTGGTTTGGTTTGGTCTGCTGTAACTGTAATGCTTCCTATAATTGATAATCAAATTACAATAACTACAGATGTTTTTATTACTGCTTTACAACGCTTTGTTTTTGTGCTAATTTTAATGATTCC
>JBMZDY010000071.1:0-8142 GCA_049614585.1 Oceanihabitans sp. | reverse complement strand
AAGATGGTTCTCCTCCAAATAAAGAGAATTGTCCGGCTCCTGCGGAAGAAGTTGAAACTGAACTTGAAGGTGAAGCTGAAGACTTTACAGATTTCTCGTCGCTCTTACTTCGCTCTGTCGAAATGACATTAGCTTTTGCAGTTGGAGTAGCTTCTGTTGAAAACGTTTTATTAAAATTATCAATAAGTCTTCTGAATTCTAACTCCTGAAAAATTTCGGTTACTTTAGGAATATCGGGTTGGTCTAATTCAAAATCTTTCGCATCAAACTCCACAGGAACATCTAGCATAATAGTTGCTAATTTTTTAGACAATAAGCCTAATTCTTTATTAGCTTCTACTTTTTCTTTCATTTTCCCTTTTAGCTCGTGGGTGTTTTCAAAAAGATTTTCCATGCTACCATAAGCAGCCAAAAATTTCTTCGCAGTTTTTTCTCCAACTCCTGGAAGACCAGGAATATTATCACTGGCATCTCCCATCATTCCTAAAAAGTCAATGACTTGCAAAGGATCTGTTACTTCAAATTTCTTTTGCACTTCTGGTATTCCCCAAGTTTCATAACCACCACCAAAAACTGGTCGGTACATAAAAATGTTTTCGCTTACCAGTTGCGCAAAATCTTTATCTGGTGTTACCATAAAGGTTTGGTAGCCTTCTTTTTCTGCTTGTTTTGCAAGTGTACCAATAACATCGTCTGCTTCAAAACCTGCTTTTACCATAATTGGTATGTGCATGGCTTTTAGTATATCTTGAATTATAGGCACTGCAATTTTTATGGCTTCTGGTGTTTCGTCTCTATTGGCTTTATAAGCTTCAAACATTTCCACTCGGTCAACGCTTCCGCCTTTATCAAAACAAACAGCTAAATGGTCTGGGCGTTCGCGTTTTATAACGTCTAAAAGGGAATTCATAAAACCCATAATTGCAGAAGTATCTACTCCTTTTGAATTTATTCTAGGGTTTTTTATAAAGGCATAGTAGCCACGAAAAATTAATGCGAATGCATCCACTAAAAAAACACGTTTGTTATTATTTGACATTGTTATAGTTTAATATTGAAAATGGAGTACTCGACTGCACTCGAACGGACAAATAGGTGTTATTCGAAGTTTGGCTCGAAACGACAGATTGCAAATTACAATAAGTTTCAAAAGCATTATAAAAAAAGAACAAAATAATTCGTTTTGAAAGCGTATTTTTGAAAAACATTTTAAAATTAAAGATTATGAAATTAGGTGCATTTTCCATTAGTTTAAGTGTAAAAGATTTAGAAACTTCTAAAACATTTTACGAACATTTAGGTTTTTCAGTATTTGCTGGCGAAATAGATAAGAATTATCTTATTCTTAAAAACGGTAACGCCTTAATAGGCTTATTTCAAGGTATGTTTGACAATAACATTCTTACCTTTAATCCTGGTTGGGATGAGAGCGCAAATCCTATTGAAAATTTCGACGATGTACGAAGCATTCAAAAGCATTTAAAAAAGAATGGCGTAAAACTAGAAACAGAAGCAAATGAAACCAGCGAAGGACCTGCTAGTTTTGTAGTTTTAGACCCAGACGGAAACGCTATTTTAATAGACCAACACAGATAACAAAATTATATGAATACATTTTCGATTGCCATTCATGGTGGCGCAGGAACTTTAGTAAAAGGAATGATGACACCAGCACTAGAAGCTAAATACAAAGCAGCTTTACAATTAGCACTAGATGCAGGTTACAAAATACTAGAGAACAACGGAACCGCAACCGAAGCTGTTGAAAAAGCAGTAGTGGTTTTAGAAGATTCGCCATTATTTAATGCAGGAAAAGGAAGTGTTTTTACTGCCAACGAAACCCATGAAATGGATGCTGCTATTATGGACGGAAAAACATTAAATGCAGGAGCAGTAAGTTTAATTACTGGCATTAAAAACCCCGTAAGCCTTGCTCGCGATGTTATGGAAAAAAGCGAACATGTTTTTCTTGCTGGCGAAGGCGCAATGCAATTTGCTAAAGAGCTAGATTATACCATAGAAGACCCATCGTATTTTTACGATGCGTTTAGACATAACCAATGGTTAGAGATTAAAGATACCGATAGTTTTCAATTAGATCACGCAAAAAAGAAAGACTCTAAATTTGGTACTGTAGGTGCTGTTGCTTGCGATGCAGCAGGTAATATTGCTGCTGCTACTTCTACAGGCGGCATGACCAATAAGAAATGGGGAAGAGTTGGTGATAGCCCAATGATTGGCGCTGGTAATTATGCCAATAATAAAACCTGTGCAATCTCTTGTACTGGAAGCGGTGAGTTTTTTATTCGTGGTGTAGTTGCTTACGATGTTGCTTGCTTAATGGAGCATAAAAACATGAGCTTAAAAGATGCAAGCGATGAAGTTATAAACAAACGTATTCTAGAAATAAATGGCGATGGCGGATTAATTGCTGTAGATACCAAAGGAAATATTGCGATGCCTTTTAATACCGAAGGCATGTATCGTGCAAGCAAATCTTCAACAGGTAAAGAAGCAGTTTCTATTTATAAATAAGTTGGTTTTAATATTCCTTGTTGAATAGTAAATTGAAATACGTATAAAAAACCGAAGGCTCCAGTTTAAAAAACCAGAGCCTTCAACAATTCCCCTTAAGAACTGATTAATAGCACTGTAAAGATAAGTACTATTACGTTATAATAAAATACGTATAAACACGTATATTTTAAAAATGCTCTTTATTTAAGGTCGCCCAAACCGATAATGTACTAGGTTTTCTATCTAAATTAAGCTTGGTAATAATGTTGCTTCTATGCTTTTCTACTGTACGCACCGAAATATTTAATTGTGTTGCTATTTGTTGGCTATCGTTACCATTTGCTATTAAATGCACTATTTTTTTTTCCGATTTGGTAAGTTTTTCTAAAATATTAGAGTTGGCAGAAACCGAAGTTGTATTGAGGTAATTTGCAATTTCTTCACTAAAATATGGCTCGTCCATTTCTACGTGCGCAATACAGGTTTCTATTTCTTCGATAGCAAATTCTTTTAAAATATAACCATAAACGCCTAATGCTATTGCTTCGTCGTAAAGCGATTCTTCTTTATCGAAAGTAATTAATATAACTTTGGTATTTATATTATTTTTTTTGCATGCGGCAGCAACTTCCAATCCCGTTAAAAAGGGCATTCTAATATCTAAAATAGCAATATCTGGCTTTTCTTTAACAATAAGATTGTAAGCCGCTTGGCCATCGGCAGCACTACCTAATATATTAAAACCTTTAGAGGTTAAAAAATCTTGAATACCGCGAAGCATCAAAGGATGATCGTCTGCAATTATTATAGATGTATTCATTTTAAGATTGAAGTTTAGAAGCTTATCTGCCGTAAAAGTAAGAAAATATGCGCAATAACATTTAGCTTTTAAGGTATAAATATTTTTTTTCGTAATCGATTATTGCCTTTCCTTTTTTTAATAAATCGGCTCCTATAATACCATCTACTGGCTTAGCATTATGATTAATAAGTGCAGTATTTACATGTGTTAAATTAAACAAGATTAGTGCGGTTTTATCGGTTTTCCATTTTCCTATTTTAAGGCTGTTCTTTTTAGATATTAAGGTCTCCATATTTGTTGCTCCTGCTCCTGCTGCTTTAATTTTAGATTCTTTTACTTTTAAATGAAAAGTATCTACAGCTTCAAAACCTACACAAGAGTTAGACGCTCCTGTATCTAGTATAAATACTCCTTTTACTCCATTTATAGTTGCTTTCACTTCAAAATGATTGGTTTTAGAGAGCCTCAGCTTTATTTTAGTATAGCCTTGTTTTAGTAAAAATTCTTGTAAAGTTTCCATTGCTTTTCCTTTTAAATATCCAAATTACTATCGCAAGTAACAATAATAATATCGTTATATCTATTGTATCTAGGTAAGAAACTTGACTTTGTGGCATTATACTACTTTAATATACAAAGGTGCTTTAATTTGTATGGCGATTTTTTTTTAATGTGTAGTGTTTAGCTATTAATTATAAACAAGCACAAAATCTTTTAAATAAATTAGAATAACAATTAGATGTTTTTGGGTTATTAAATTAGCTATTTTTGCAAAATGATAATTACAGACACACATACCCATTTATATAGTGAAGCTTTTGATGCAGACAGACACGAAACTATACAACGTGCAATTGCAGCTAATGTTACTCGGTTTTTTATTCCAGCAATAGACTCTACTTACACCAAATCTATGTTGCAACTTGAAGCAGATTTTCCAGAAAATATACATTTATTAATGGGTCTGCATCCTACACATGTAAAAGAAAATTATAAAGAAGAATTGGCACATGTAGAAGAAATGCTTGCCAAAAGAAACTTTGTAGCGATAGGCGAAATTGGTATTGATTTGTATTGGGACAAAAGCACACTAGAAATACAAAAAGAAGCATTTAAACACCAAATACAGTTGGCTAAAAAATATAAGCTTCCTATAGTTATACATTGTCGCGATGCTTTTAATGAAATTTTTGAAGTTCTAGAAGAAGAAAAAGATGCTTCTCTTTTCGGAATATTTCATTGTTTCACAGGAACACTAGAACAAGCACATCAAGCAATTTCCTATAATATGAAACTTGGTATTGGTGGCGTGGTTACTTTTAAAAACGGAAAGATCGATCAGTTTATAAATCAAATAGATTTAAAACATATCGTTTTAGAAACCGATTCGCCCTATTTAGCACCAAAACCATATCGAGGAAAACGCAACGAAAGTAGCTATATATTAAAGGTGTTAGAAAAATTGTCGGAACTTTATGAAGTTTCCGAAGAAAAAATTGCCGAAATTACCACTCAAAACTCAATAGAAATATTTAGCGTTTAATTTTATGCCTAATACCAAACCAAACATTCTGCTAGTATATACAGGAGGAACTATAGGAATGATAAAAAATTCCATTACAGGATCTTTAAGAGCTTTCGATTTTAAAAATTTATCGAATAGAATTCCAGAACTTAATTTATTAGACTGTAGTATAGAAGCAATTTCTTTTGACGAACCCATAGACTCCAGTAACATGAACCCTAGCTATTGGGCGCAAATAGCAGAAATTATTGAAGAAAACTACAATAAATTTGATGGTTTTGTAGTATTACATGGTAGCGATACCATGAGTTATACCGCATCTGCATTAAGCTTTATGTTTGAAAACTTAAATAAACCCGTAATATTTACAGGCTCGCAATTACCAATAGGAGATTTACGAACCGATGCAAAAGAAAACCTAATTACCTCTATACAAATAGCATCGTTACAAGAAAACAACAAACCAGTAATACAAGAAGTAGGCTTATATTTTGAATACAAATTATATAGAGCCAACAGAACAACAAAAATAAATGCCGAACATTTTGAAGCATTTGCCTCTTTAAACTATCCCGAATTAGCAGAATCTGGGGTACATTTAAAAGTAAACTACCAAAAACTATTAAAACATAAAAAAGGAAGCAAGCTAAAAGTATTTAAAAATTTAAATTCTAATATTGCTTTAGTAAAACTTTTTCCAGGCATATCGAACACCTTATTAGAATCTATTTTTAAAACCGAAAATTTAAAAGGAATAATTCTAGAAACCTATGGCGCTGGAAACTGTACCACCCAAAAATGGTTTATTGATTTACTAGAAAAAACCATAAAAAAAGGAATTCCAATAATAAATATTACCCAATGTCCAGGAGGAAGTGTAGCAATGGGACAGTATGAAACCAGCGAAAACCTAAAAAAAATAGGGCTTATTTCGGGAAAAGACATCACTACAGAAGCAGCAATATGCAAACTTATGTATTTATTAGGACAAAAAATACCAGCTAAAACATTCAAAATCACCTTCGAAACATCGCTACGCGGAGAGATGGAATAAAATTAACCTACAAAATTTTAGTGTCTAAATATTTTTTTGTTATTTGGTTCGCTGTAATAAAAAGCTAAAATTACAGAGAGGTGGCCGAGTGGTCGAAGGCGCACGCCTGGAAAGTGTGTATACCTCAAAAGGGTATCGAGGGTTCGAATCCCTTCCTCTCTGCAAAAGTTTTTTTTCTATTATTAAAGAACAAATTCTTTTGTTACATGCTATACTATTTAGGGTTCTAAAAAAAACAAAACCTTTTGTATATCTAGTAATTTTATTTTTTAATTGCAATTTTTTTATATCTTTAACACTTTAACTAATAAAATTAAGATCAAGAACAATGAAAAGATTATTTTCAATTCTAGCCATAGTATGTTTTATGGCATTCGGAACAGCAAATGCAACAACAAATGCAAACACTATTGCAACAACTGTTGTTACTACCCAAGATGATGCAGCAGAAGCAGCAACAGCAGATTCAGAGAGTTTTCACCAAGAACTAAAAAAACGATTTATTGAAGGTGGACCAGGATTTATGGGAATCGTATTATTATGTTTAATTCTTGGACTAGCAATTGCTATTGAAAGAATTATCTTTTTAAACTTATCAAGCACAAACACTAAAAAACTAACTCAAAATGTAGAAGATGCATTACAGTCTGGTGGTTTAGAAGCTGCAAAAGAAGTATGTAGAAATACAAAAGGGCCTGTTGCTTCTATATTCTATCAAGGATTAGACAGAGCAGATGGCGACTTAGAAGCTGCAGAAAAAGCAGTAGTAGCTTATGGTGGAGTACAAATGGGACAATTAGAGAAAAACGTTTCTTGGATTTCTTTATTTATTGCATTAGCACCAATGTTAGGGTTTATGGGAACTGTAATTGGTATGATTCAAGCATTCGATAAAATTGAAGCAGCTGGAGACATGCAACCATCACTTGTTGCAGGTGGTATTAAAGTAGCACTTTTAACAACCGTATTTGGTTTAATTGTAGCAATTATACTTCAAATATTTTACAATTACATCATCTCGAAAATTGATAGTATCGTTAACGACATGGAAGATTCTTCTATCAACTTAATGGATATGTTATCAAAATATAAGAAGTAATACTAATAATTCTAATTTTTAAATAATATTATGAATTCACAAAAAATATTTACCATAATAGCAGGACTTGTTGGTGTAATTGCCATGTTCTTTCTAATTAGAATTATTGGAGTTGGCGACGAGGCAATAAAAGCTGGGGAGTCAAGTGGTGTTGTAGACACCTTTATGTATATTGCTTACGCTATACTAGCTCTAATATTAGTTTTAGTTGTGCTATTTACACTAAAAAACATATTTACAAATGCAGCTACATTAAAAAGCACTTTAATGGGTGTTGGCGCATTTTTACTTTTAGGTTTAATCTGCTATTTTGCACTAGCTCAAGGTGTAGAAACACCATTAAGAGATGGCGAAATGCTTAGCGTAGGAGAATCTAAAATGGTTGGTGCAGGCTTATGGATGTTCTATTTACTTACATTTATTGCAGTAGGCACTATGTTGTTTACAGGAATTAAAAAAATGATTAAATAAGATGGCAAAAAGAGCAGCACCAGAAGTAAATGCAGGATCAATGGCAGATATTGCATTCTTGCTGCTTATTTTCTTCTTAGTAACAACAACAATCGAAACAGATTCTGGATTAAACAGAAAGCTACCTCCAATGGAGGAGTCTGACGAGGATGTTATTATTAAAGAGAAAAACATTTTCCAATTAGAAGTGAATAGAAACAACCAATTGTTTTTAAAAACTGGAGGAGAAGAAAAGATAATTGAAATTAAGGATTTACGTAATTCTGCAGTAGCTTTTCTAGATAATGGAGGAGGTACAGGAGATGACGCATGTAAATTTTGCCAAGGTGAAAAGAACCCTAGGTCGTCTGATAATTTTGACAAGGCAATTGTGTCTTTACAAAATGATAGAGCTACCAAGTATGACACATATATTGCTGTACAAAATGAAATTATTGCAGCCTATAATGAGTTAAGGAATAGAGAATTTAAAAGAGCATTCCCTAGTTTAGACATGAACTTTGTTGAAGCAGAAAAAGCATATTCTGATGCTAGAACTACTCCAGCTGTAAAATCTAAATTAAAAGAGAAATTAGAGGAAATAAAAACTCTAGTGCCACAAAAATTCTCTGAAGCAGAGCCGAAGTCTAATTAGATAAAAAAATTATGTATGTCTAAATTTAAAAAGAAAAAAG
>JBMZDY010000070.1:0-8339 GCA_049614585.1 Oceanihabitans sp. | reverse complement strand
AATTCTTTGGGGTTTCAAATCTAACTCCCGGATTTGGATTTAAATATTTTTCATCGCAAGAAATAAATCCATATACTGGAAAAAAACAAGCTATTTCCATGACCGTAGACGAGGAAATACAAATGGGTTTAAATAGCCGCGACCAAATGGCTGCACAACATGGAGGGTTATACCCAAACGAAAGCTACCAAAGACTTGTAGATAATGTAGGCGGAAAACTAATAGAAAATAGCATCGCTAAAGACACACCTTATAAATACGAGTTTCACTTATTAGCCGACCAAAAAACGATTAATGCTTTTGCTTTACCTGGAGGACAAATATTTATTACCTATGCATTGTTTTCGCAATTAAAAAACGAAGACCAGCTAGCAGGAGTACTAGGCCACGAAATTGGCCACGTACTTGGCAAACATAGTGCCGAGCGTATTGCAAATAGCGAGCTTTGGCAAGGACTTTCTACAGCAGGTTCTGTTGGTGGCGACATTGGCGGACTTATTGGAGGTGTAGGGCAAAATTTAATACTTAAAAATGGTCGTGGTGACGAATTAGAAAGCGACGATTTAGGGATTCGATTTATGATTCGTGCTGGATACGAGCCCGAAGAAATGATTGGTGTTATGGAAATATTAAAAGCTGCTGCAGGCCCAAATAGAGTACCAGAATTTCAAAGTTCACATCCAGATCCAGACAATAGAATAGAGAAAATAAGAGCTTCTATAAAACACTACAAAGAACTATTTCAATAAAAACAATTAGTATTTAACAATAAAAAGATTCCGTTTTCTATCGCAATTTTTGTTCGATACTAAATTCATAAAAAATACAATCCATGAATAAAAAAGTCATTTTAATGATTTTAGATGGCTGGGGGAAATCGCCAGACCCAAAAGTATCTGCAATAGATAACGCAATCACTCCTTTTATAGACGCATTATATACCAACTACCCAAATGCAACTTTACGTACCGATGGATTACATGTTGGGCTACCAGAAGGACAAATGGGAAACTCGGAAGTTGGCCACATGAATCTAGGTGCTGGACGAATTGTATACCAAGATTTAGTGAAAATAAATTTAGCAGTTAAAAACAAAACACTTGCTAACGAAAAAGCTTTAGTTGATGCATTTAATTATGCTAAAACTAACAACAAGAATGTTCACCTTTTAGGCTTAGTAAGCGATGGTGGTGTGCATTCGCATATAAACCATTTGTTAGGACTAATAGATATTGCAGAACAAAACAATATAAAAAACACTTTTATTCATGCCTTTACAGATGGCCGAGATGTAGACCCAAAATCTGGCTATGGTTTTGTTACCGAATTAGAATCTTATATAGAAAATAAAAACACCAAAATAGCTTCTATTACGGGCAGATATTATGCAATGGATAGAGACAAACGTTGGGAACGAATTAAACTAGCCTACAATGCAATTGTAAACGGAAAAGGAAAACCATCTAAAAACCTTTTAAAGTCTATTAGAGAAAGTTACGACGAAGATATTACAGATGAATTTATAAAACCTATAATTGCAATAAATAAAGAAGACCAACCAATTGCTACTATAAAAGAAGACGATGTAGTTATCTTTTTTAATTTTAGAACCGATAGAGGCAGACAATTAACCGAAGCCTTAACCCAAAAAGATTTTCATGAGCAAAATATGCACAAACGTAATTTGCATTATGTAACCATGACCAACTACGACGATTCCTATACCGGGTTACAAGTTGTTTTTGATAAGGACAACCTAAGCGAAACCTTGGGCGAGGTACTAGAAAAACACAACAAAAAACAAATACGTATTGCAGAAACCGAGAAATACCCGCACGTTACATTTTTCTTCTCGGGAGGAAGAGAAGAATTATTTAAGGGAGAATCTAGAATATTAAAAAACTCCCCAAAAGTAGCAACTTACGATTTACAACCAGAGATGAGCGCTTTCGAGCTTACCGATGCTTTAGTGCCAGAATTAGAAAAAGGAGAAGCTCATTTTGTATGCTTAAATTTTGCTAACGGCGATATGGTTGGCCATACAGGTGTTATGGATGCTGCAATAAAAGCTTGCGAAGCAGTAGATAGCTGTGTAAAGAAAGTAATAACAACTGCACTTAAAAACAATTACACAACTATATTAATTGCAGATCATGGCAACTGCGAAACCATGATAAATCCAGACGGAACCCCAAATACAGCACATACAACAAATCCGGTTCCTATAATATTAATAGACCACGATATTAAGCATATAGAAAATGGTATTTTAGGAGATATCGCACCAACCATATTAAAACTTATAGGAATAGAGAAGCCAAAAATAATGACCCAAAAAGCATTAATATAGATACATCATTAGCTCAAAAATGAATTTTAAGGACAAACTTACTCTAGCAATAGATTTTGATGGTACCATAGTAGAAGATGCGTTTCCTAAAATAGGAAAACCAAAACGCTTTGCTTTTGAAACATTAAAGAAACTACAAGAAGATGGACACCAATTAATATTATGGACTTACCGTTGCGGAAAACCATTAGAAGATGCTGTTTCTTTTTGTAAAAAAAATGGCATTTCATTTTATGCAATAAACAATAGCTACCCAGAAGAAGTTTTTGAAAGCAAAAAAAGCAGAAAAATTCACGCCGACCTTTTTATAGACGACAGAAATATTGGTGGTTTTTTAGGCTGGGGAGAAATTTACCAAAAACTTTCGGGCATAAAAGAAACTCCTAAATTCGCTAAAAAAAAGAAAAGTATTTTTTCGTTTTTATTTAAGTAATTAGTTTCTTATTAATTCAAAATATTCTTTATCTATAGCTTCTCTAAAATCTGGATGCGCAATATTTACTAATGCCTTTACACGTTCCTTTATTGTTTTTCCATATAAATTAGCAATACCATACTCGGTAATTATATAATGTACATGCGATCTAGTTGTAACAACTCCTGCTCCAGGTTTTAAAGCTGGCACAATTCTACTAATTCCAGATTTTGTAATTGAAGGCAATGCTATTATTGCTTTCCCTCCTTCACTTAACGAAGCGCCACGAATAAAATCCATTTGCCCGCCAACACCCGAATACATTTTCGCGCCAATAGAATCTGCACAAACTTGCCCCGTTAAATCTACTTCAACAGCAGAATTAATTGCAACCATTTTAGGGTTTTGTTTAATAATAGAAACATCGTTTGTATAGTTAGATGCACGCATTTCAATAAAAGGATTATCGTCTACATAATCATACAACCGCTTAGAACCCATTAAAAAAGTAGTAAGCGCTCTACCTCTATTTATACCTTTAAAATTGCCGTTAATTACATCTTTTAAAATTAAATCGATTACACCATCCGAAAACATTTCGGTGTGTAAGCCTAAATCTTTATGATTTGTTAATCTAGATAGAACAGCATTTGGAATACTACCAATTCCCATTTGTAAAGTACTTCTATCTTCTATTAAACTTGCTACATAATCGCCAATTTTTGCTTCTATTTCTGTTGGCTCTGCCATACCATGAATTGGCAAAGGCTCGTTAGACTCTACAAATACATCAATTTCAGAAACATGTATTATTCCTGCTCCATGTGTTCTTGGCATTTGTGTATTTACTTGTGCAATTACATATTTTGCATTATCGATTGCAGCTAAAGTAGCTTCTATAGAAACTCCTAAAGAGCAGTAACCATGCTTGTCTGGTACAGATACATGAATTAATGCAACATCAAGATCAATTATATTTCGTTTAAAAAGCAATGGCAATTCACTTAAAAAAACTGGAGTATACGAGCCATTCCCTGCCTTTAAAGTATGCCTTACATTTTTTCCTATAAAAAAAGAATTTACATGAAAACTGTCGCGTAATGCTGGGTTTGCATATGGCGCTTCTCCTTCGGTATGCAATTGGCAAATAGTAACATTTCGCAATTCTTCATGTCTAGCTGTCATTGCTTTAATAAGTGATTGCGGAGCTGCTGCTGCTGCCTGAATGTAAACTTTATTGTTAGATTTTATTACTTTAACTGCTTGTTCTGCAGAAACCGATTTGTACATAATATTCTTTTTTTAACACTGCAAAGCTCTTAAATAATATATTTCTAAAAGCTGTCAAAAGTCATATAATTTCAATTTAAAAAGCTTGTTAATTTTCAGTATATTTGCCACCACATTTTATGGGTTATGATTATAGTAAAAACAAGAGAAGAAATAGAATTAATGCGAGAGGCAGCATTAGTAGTATCTAAAACTTTAGGCGAAGTAGCAAAAGCTGTAAAACCAGGAGTAACAACTTTAGAATTAGATAAAATTGCAGAATCGTGCATTCGAGATCAAGGAGCTATTCCTGGATTTCTTGGGTTATACGATTTTCCAAACACACTATGTATGAGCCCAAACTCGCAAGTAGTTCACGGTATTCCTAATAGCACTCCCTTAGTAGAAGGCGATATTATTTCTATTGATTGTGGCGCTATTAAAAATGGTTTTTACGGGGATCATGCATATACATTTCCGGTAGGAGAAATTGCTGAAGAAACCAAAAAACTTCTAGACATTACTAAAGCGTCTTTATATGTAGGAATTCAAGAATTAAAACTTGGAAACCGAGTTGGCGATGTAGGCTATGCTATTCAAAAATATTGTGAAGACCATGGTTATGGTGTTGTAAGAGAATTGGTAGGTCATGGCTTAGGACGAAAAATGCATGAAGACCCAGAAATGCCAAACTATGGGAAACGTGGTCGTGGTAAAAAATTTATTGAAGGTATGGTTGTTGCCATAGAACCAATGATTAATCTTGGAACCCAACGTATAAAACAACATAGAGATGGTTGGACTATTACCACTTTAGACGGTAAACCTTCTGCACATTTCGAACACGATGTAGCAATTCTAGATGGGAAACCAGAGCTACTTTCTACTTTTGCATATATTTATGAAGCTTTAGGAATTGTAAGTGATGAAGAAAATAATTTTAGACAGAAAGCGTTAGTTTTATAAACTACTAACATGTTTAAAAAAACGCTTCTTTGGACGATAATTGTTCTACTGGCTATTTTTTTATATTACTTACTTTTTATAGTAAAAATAGGACCACTAAATACTAGCAAAGAAGCAAGTACAGAAATTACAGGAATTGTAGATAGTTTATACGAAGGGGGCATAAAAGACCTCGTTATTAAACTAGAAAACGACAATAAAATCTATTACATAAATCGCGCATTAGAAAATGGTTTCAATCTAGAAGACATTAATAATATTTTACTAGAAAAAGAAGTCACCATCTGGCTAGCAAAAAGCAGAAGTGATAGAAGTTTTCATATAATGCAATTACAACAACAAGATTCTATTTATTACACAGAATGGCAAATCCCTTTGGCAAGAAAAAATTAAAGCCTATTTTTGATTTGTAATTAATCTATTCCTTGAAAAAACTCTTCAAAATAATTTTAAATATTATACCTAGACCTTTATTAATAAGGCTTAGCTATGTTGTTCGTCCAGTTTTAGCATTATATTTAAAAGGGAATAAGTTAACAGACCCAATAGACGGTAAAAAATTTAGAAGTTTTTTGCCATATGGCTACCAAAAGCAACGTAATAATGTGTTATCGCCTTCTACGCTTAGCTTAGAACGCCATAGATTGCTTTGGTTATATTTAAAAAATGAAACAGATTTTTTTAAAGCGGAAAAAAAAGTACTTCATTTTGCTCCAGAGCAATGTTTTTTAAATCGATTTAAAAAGCTAGAAAATCTAGAATATACCACAACAGATTTAGAGTCTCCTATTGCAGATGTAAAGGCAGATATTTGCAACTTACCCTTTAAAGACAATAGTTACGATATTATTTTATGCAATCATGTACTGGAACACATACCAAACGACACCAAAGCAATGCAAGAATTGTATCGTGTATTAAAACCTGGAGGATTTGGCGTATTTCAAATTCCGCAGGATTTAACAAGAGAAAAAACATTTGAAGACAATAGTATAACCGATAAAAAAGAGAGAACTAAAATTTTTGGTCAGTACGATCATGTTCGTGTTTATGGACGCGATTATTTTAACAAACTTAAAAGCATTGGCTTTAAAGTAGATGCTGTAGATTATACGGCAAAATTTACTGAAGAGCAAATACAAGAATTTTGCCTAGCTAAGGGAGAAATTATTCCTGTTGTTTATAAAAACTAAAGAAGCATTTCTTTATATTTTAATACAGTATTAAACCCTTTGTTTTTAAAATAAGTTGTTGGATTTGTTTTAGCCGTTACCAAAACAAAATCGCCTCCCCAAGCTCCAAGACTTTTAACACTTCCTTTAAAATCTGAAAAAAGTTGTTCTTTAACAGGTTTTACATTTATTATTTCAGAAATTATTTGTTCATGCTGCATTAATAAAACATCAAATTCATCTAGCGATGTACAAGTAATTATTTTATTGGTGATAGCGTTTATTTTAGGAATTGCAACAGTAGCTTTAACTTTATTTTTATGGTAAAGTGCTATACCGTCTCTACTATTTTGCTTTTTATTTAAATGCACAAAATACAATTGATCTTTAAAATCTGGATTATAAGTTATAGGTTTAACCGTTCTATTATTATTATTTAATTGATAGGTAATTACGGTTTTGCTTCTTGCGCAAGCAATATCGTAACCACTACCTCCAAAAGTTTTTTCTAATAGTTTATAAGCGTCTACTAAAGCCCAATTCGCAATATTATTTATAAGTGTTGAAGAAGTGCCAAGTCCCCAATTATTTGGGAAATCTAAATGAGTTGTAATTTTATACCCTTGCTCACTATTTAAAAATGCTGGGTTTAACTGTTTTGCAGTATGCAGTATTTTTAACAACCTTAAAGAAGTAGGATTTTTTCGGCTTGAAAAACCAGTAGAAATCTCTTGAAATGTAAACAAATCTTCAAACCATAGGTTTGCATCAACATCGTAACTTTTCCATAAAACACCAGAAGTCTCTGTGCTTTCAACCTGTAAGTATTGTCCAAATTTACTAGGTACAGCAAGCGATAATGCACCATCGAGCACTACATACTCGCCTGTAAGCAATAATTTTCCAGAGCTATAAAATTTTTGCATTTTTTAGTTAGTATTCTTTAATCTTAAATTTTTTAAAGCGCTAACAACAGCGCCATGCGTTACCGTTTCAGTTTTAAAATATTGAACTAGTATTTCCTTTTCGCTATTTGTAGCTTCCATTTGATTCAAGATATTCATTAAATGCATTTTCATATGTCCTTCTTGAATTCCTGTAGTTGTTAAAGATCGTAAAGCAGCAAAATTTTGCGCTAAACCAGCAACTGCAACAATTTGCATAAGTTGTTTTGCCGTAGGTTTATGTAATAGCTCTAAAGCTAATTTCACTAAAGGATGTAAATTTGTTAATCCGCCAACAGTACCTAAAGCCAACGGAATTTCCATCCAGAAAGAAAATATCCCGTTTTCAATTTTTGCATGGGTTAAACTAGAGTACTTCCCGTTTCTAGATGCATAAGCATGCACGCCAGCTTCTACTGCTCTAAAATCGTTTCCTGTAGCCAGAACAACTGCATCAATACCATTCATAATTCCCTTATTATGGGTTACTGCTCGATATGGTTCAACTTCTGCAATTGCAACTGCCTGTACAAATTTTTCGGCATTAAAATCGTCTTTTGGTAAATCTTCTATTTTACAACTTACTTCTGCACGTACCAAACAATCTGGCACATAATTAGAAAGTATGCTCATTACAATTTCAATATCCTGCTTTAAATAAATTTCTGCTTCTGCTTTAAAGGTTTTTGCAAATTGCTCTAAACAAGTATTAATAAAATTTGCTCCCATTGCATCTTGCGTATTAAAGGTTGCGTGCAATTGGTAATAACCCGAAATAGCTTTGGTTTTATCTTTTAAAACAATATCTAAAACACCACCGCCACGCTTTTCCATATTTCTGGTTAAAGGCTTGGCAGCGCTTAAAAGCTTAGCTTTTACTTGGTTAAAAAAAGTTTCTAATAATTTAAAATCGCCCAAATACATAAAATGAACTTGACCAATTTTTGTAGTTGCAATAACTTGGGTTTTAAAACCACCACGATCTAGCCAAAATTTAGCAGCCTTACTCGCTGCAGCAACAACAGAACTTTCTTCTATAGCCATTGGAATGGCATGAATTTTATTGTTTATTAAAAAATTTGGCGCTACTCCTAAAGGCAAATAATAGTTTGTAATGGTGTTTTCTATAAACTCATCGTGTAAGTTTTGAAGCGTTATATTATTATTCCAATATTGTTTTAATACTTTTTTTGCCTCTTCTTTATTAGAAAAATAGGTTTCTA
>JBMZDY010000069.1:0-8434 GCA_049614585.1 Oceanihabitans sp. | reverse complement strand
ATTGTTTTTTATTGTTTTTGCTAAAGTTGTAGCTGCTTCTGGATGGTTTCTAAACTACAATTCGGGTTCCATTAGTTGTGCTTCAAACTGTGCTATTATATTGTTGTTAAAAAAAAATAGCTACTCGAGTGTAGGTTGCTAATTCTGCGCAGACTTGCATTAAATTGTAACTCATTTTATAATATTTCGAATTGCTTCTTTTTTACTTAAAGGAGCAAATGTGTTGTTTTTTACAAATTCTAAAACCGCATTTGGTTGATATTTTCCATATTCTCGAAGCGACCAACCAATAGCTTTTTGTATAAAAAATTCTTTAGAAGTATTGTGTTTTAAGCAAATTGAAAATAACAGTTTTTGGTTGGTGTTTTCTTTATAGCCAAGCTGAAATAATATGGCGCTTCTATTTAGCCACATATTTTTACTTGTTGAAAACTTGCTTATTACCGTAGGTATTTCGTTTGGATATTGTTGTAAATAATTACCTAAAATCCATTTCGAAATGTAATCTACCGTGTCCCACCAAGAGTTTGTGCTAATAAATTTTTCTATTAATTGAATATCTTCAACATGATATTTATTTTTTTTATGTTTTTGAAAAAGCTCCATGCCGCAATGGTGTAATTCGCGTTGTGGTGCTGTAAATAAATTCCATGATATATCTGAAATATTTTTAGAAAGATCGCCTTTGTACAAGGTAATAGTAGATTTTAAAAGATCTCTGCGCGGATTGGATTGTATGCCGTAAAAAATAAATTTATTACGCATATATGCTTGCATTTTTAAAGCATTTTGATTGTTAGCATTTTCTTTAAAGCTGTTTTTTAAAAGTGTGGTAAATTCCATAGTTAAAATCCTATTGCAGTATCGTCTCCTCGTTTATCTGCACCACCTTCTAGTTTTCCGTTTTCTAAAACTAAAATGGCATCTACTTTTCCAATAACAGGTGTTTTTGTTTGATTAATTTTATAACCTTTACTTTCTAGTTGCTGTATAAGTTTATTGGAAAAAGAATTGGGTTCCATAATTATTTCATCTGGTAGCCATTGGTGGTGAAACCTAGGCTGGTCTACTGCTTCTTGCATACTTAAATTATACTCGTGTACATTTAATATGGTTTGCACAACAGAGGTTATAATGGTCGATCCGCCAGGTGTGCCAACTACCATATATAGCTTGTTGTTTTTTTCAACAATAGTTGGTGTCATTGAGCTTAGCATGCGTTTTTCTGGTAAGATACTATTTGCTTCTGCGCCTATTAAACCATAAATATTAGGAACACCAGGCTTGCTAGAAAAATCGTCCATTTCGTTATTTAAAAAGAATCCTAATTCTTCACAAAAAAGTTTAGAGCCAAAACTACTATTTAATGTAGTAGTTACCGAAATAGCGTTTCCAAAAGGGTCTACAATAGAAAAATGTGTGGTTTCGTTACTTTCTATTATTTCTACAGTACCATGCGACACATCGTTAGAGTTTGTTGCTTTTTCGAATGAAAAATCTGCCATTCTTTGGTTTAAATAGTTTTGGTCTACTAAGTTTTCTATTGGGATATTAACAAAATCTGGATCTCCTAAATAATAACTTCTATCGGCATATGCACGACGTTCTGCTTCGCTAATAATTTGAATGGCTTTTAGCGAATTTTGTTTGTATTGGTATACAGAAAAAGGCTCTATGGTTTTCATTATTTGCGCCATGCAAACACCACCACTAGAAGGAGGTGACATGGAAATAATTTTTAAATCATCGTAGTTAAAAGTAATTGGTGTTCGCCAAACTGGTTGGTAGCTAGATAGGTCGTCTAAAGTAATTATACCACCATTATCTTGTATGTGTTTAACAAGAATTTTAGCAGTTTTTCCAGTGTAGAATTCATCCGGGCCATTTTTTAATATTCTAGTTAATGTCTCGGCTAGTTTTGGGTATTTTATACTGTCTTTTGCTTTCCAATTATTAGAAAATAAAAAAGGTTTTTTGTTTGTTATTTTGAAGTCTTCCAGTTTTTCTTTTAATCTATTTTCTTGTTTTTTGGTAACTACAACCCCTTTTTTTGCAAGTGCTATTACTGGCTGGATTATGGTTTCTATTGGTAGTAATCCAAACCGTTTGTGTGCTTCAAAAGTACCTGCTACAGTTCCAGGAACACCAACTGCCATAGCACCTCTTGTGCTTAAATGCGGGATTACATTTCCTAAAGAATCGAGATACATGTCTTTTTTTGCTGCTTTTGGTGCTTTTTCTCTATAGTCTAAAGCACCAATTTCACCAGAGTTTAATCGGTACACCAAAAAACCACCACCACCTAAATTTCCTGCACTAGGGTAGGCCACTGCTAATGCTAGATTTGTAGCTAGCATAGCATCGAATGCATTGCCGCCTTGCTGCATGATATCGCTACCAATTTTAGATGCTTCTTGGCGTGCAGAAACAACCATAGCATTCTCTTTTATTAAACCTACTTTATTTTTCTTGCAAGCAGTAAAACTTATTAAAAATGTTACTAATAATATTCTTAAAACCATAGATGTTATTTTTATAAGAAATAAAGCTTATAGCACTTGTTTGCTTTGTATTTCTATTAATTTTTTATTAGAAAAAGCTATTAGCTCTTTAAAAAACTGCGTAAATTCGTCTTCAAATTCGGTATAGAATTCTTGTAATTCGTTTACTGCTAAATGCATTTTCGATTGGTTGTTTGTTCGTCTATTCATACCTTCTAATACTTTAGCAATACCTTCAATACTTGCATAGCTTTGCAGCCAGTTATCGGCTATCATATAAGGCATCATTTTTTGCGTTCTACTTGGTAGAATTTTAAAATTTTTAGTTAAGGAATCATAAAATGTATTTATGTATTGGTCTAATGGGATTTTAGAATAATTACTCCAGTTTTTTGCTAAAAAATGATCGTATAAAATATCAACTATTACACCTGCATAGTGGCTGTACTTTTCATGTAACCTTTTGGTGCTTTTTCTTACGGTTTGGTGTGCATCTGTAAAGGTGTCTATTTGGCGATGCAACAAGATACCAGTTTGTATATCTTTAGGGTATTCTAGATATTTTTTTCCGCGAATCCCATCAGCCATAAAGTTACCAATAGTAATTAATTCATTTTCACCAGAAAGATAAATGTGTGCTAAAAAATTCATTGTGTGAAATTACAAATTCATAACGTAAGAATCCCGTTTTGAAATATTATATTTGTACAAATTTTAAATTATACTATGACACTTATAAAATCTATTTCAGGAATTCGTGGCACTATTGGTGGTTCGGTTGGTACTAATCTTACACCTATTGATGCAGTTAGTTTTGCTGCTGCATATGGAACGTGGTTAAAGCAACAACGCAGTAAAGATAATTACAGGGTTGTTGTAGGTCGCGATGCTAGAATATCGGGAGAAATGATACAGAGTTTAGTAATGCAAACTTTAGTAGGGCTTGGTATTCACGTAGTAGATTTAGGATTGTCTACTACACCAACAGTAGAAGTTGCTGTGCCTATGGAACATGCAGATGGAGGAATAATTTTAACGGCAAGTCATAACCCAAAACAGTGGAATGCATTAAAGCTTTTAAATGCTAAAGGTGAATTTTTAGATGGTGTAGAAGGTGAAAAAATATTGCAAATTGCCGCTGCTAATAATATGACTTTTGCAGATGTAGATAGTTTAGGTAAAATAACCAAAAACGAAGCATATATAGATATGCATATTGATGCTGTATTAGATCTGGAATTGGTTAATGTAAAAGCTATAGAAGCTGCGAATTTAAAAGTGGTTGTAGATGGAGTAAATTCTACAGGTGGAATAGCAATTCCTTTATTGTTAGAGCGTTTAGGTGTGCATCCAGTAAAACTGTATTGCGAGCCAAATGGACATTTTCCGCATAATCCAGAACCTTTAAAAGAGCATTTAACAGATTTATCGGAAATGGTAGTAAAAGAACGTGCAGATTTTGGAATTGTTGTAGATCCAGATGTAGACAGATTAGCATTTATGGATGAAGCTGGCGAAATGTTTGGCGAAGAATATACCTTGGTTGCCTGTGCAGATTATGTGTTAAATAAAACGCCAGGAAATACGGTAAGTAATATGAGTTCTTCTCGTGCTTTACGAGACGTTACCGAAAAACATGGTGGAAAATACGAAGCAAGTGCAGTAGGAGAAGTAAATGTAGTTGCGTTAATGAAAAAAAACCAAGCAGTAATTGGAGGCGAAGGTAATGGTGGAATTATCTATCCAGAGTCACATTATGGTAGAGATTCGCTAGTTGGCGTTGCTTTGTTTTTAAGCCTATTAGCAGAAAAGAAAATGAAAGTTAGTGCATTACGAAAAACGTATACTAGCTATTTTATGAGTAAAAAGAAAATACAACTTACTCCGCAAATTGATGTAGATGCAATTTTACAAGCAATGGAAAAAAAGTATGCAGACCAAAATATAACAACTGTTGATGGCGTAAAAATAGACTTCCCAGAAAATTGGGTGCATTTGCGTAAAAGTAATACCGAACCAATTATTAGAGTTTATACCGAAGCAAAATCGCAAGAAGAAGCTAATAATCTAGCAGATAGGTTTATTAGCGAAATAGAAAGTATTTCGTAGAATGTATCCATATCATAACAAAATAAAACAGCGAATTAAAAATAATGAATTGCTACGTTACGAGTATGTAGAAAAGTATAAAAATATAGCTCCTTGTTTGTTGTTGCATTTTAGCACAGAGCCCAAAATAAGGCCAATTCGAGAACATCGATTTGAAGAGTATGAAACTATATTAAATAATAATTAATCTTTAGGCGCTTTATCTTTATGTTTCCAGCGTTTGTGTGTCCATAAATAAAACTCTGGTGCTTTATAAATTTGTGCTTCAAGTTTTTTATGAAAAATATCGGTTAATTCGTAATCCTTAAATTCTCTAGCATTATCGGCAAGGGTAATAAATTCTGCTTCATAATGCCCTCTTTTTACTTTTGTTATATGTAAATAGGTAACCGAAAAATCTAGTTTTTTTGCTAACATTTCTGCACCAGTAAAGCATGGTACTTTAATGTTCATAAAATTTGTCCAATGGTACGCTTTGCTAATTCTAGGCGATTGGTCGCTTAAAAAAGCGTTTATAGATTTTACATTATTTTTGTCGAATTCTAAAATACTATTTATTGCTTTTTTAGAACTTATTAAACTGGTATTATATCGTGTTCTAATTTTTCTAACTAAGCGATCGAAATACGGATTTGCAATTTTTTTATAGATAGCAACTCCTTTAAAGTTAATATAGTTTTCTACAACCATAGACCATTCGTAACTTGCATAATGGCCGTACATTGCAATTATACTTTTATCTAGGGCTTCCAATCTTTTTAATTCTTCAGGGTTTTTAATTACAAACCTTTTTAGTAGTTGTTTTCTAGAAATGGTCATTGTTTTAATCATTTCTAAAAACATGTCGCACATGTGCTTGTAGAATTTTTTACGAATACTTGCAATTTCTTTTTCCGACTTTTCTGGAAATACCAAAACCAAATTATCCCAAACGGTTTTTTTTCGATAACCAATAATATAGTAAACTATTAGGTAAATAAAATCGGAAAATAAATAAAAAATAGGAAATGGTAATATAGAAATACACCATAAAACCGGATAAATTAAAAGGAAAGCTAGCAATTGCATGAAATAACTTTAGATTTGCAAAAACAAATATATAGTTATTTCATTTAATCGATTCAATTTTATGGGCAATTTAAGTATCGTTACCATTGTTATTATAGCAGCAAATGTATTAATCTCTTATAAAGGCTTTAGCGATTACAGTTTTTTTGAAAAATATAAATTTAATGTTGGAGCTATAAAACGCGGCGAACAATTTAGAATGTTTAGTTCTGGGTTTTTGCATGTAGATACCCAACATTTATTATTTAATATGATTACGCTTTTCTTTTTTGCTAATGTAGTATTGCAAGATTTAGGAGCTTTTAATTTTATACTTATTTATATAGGTAGTTTATTGGTAGGTAGTTTATTGTCTTTATATTTTCATAAAAACGAATACCATTATAGTGCTGTTGGTGCAAGTGGAGCGGTTACTGGTGTGTTATATGCGGCAATTTTATTGCGTCCAGATATGAGTTTGTTTCTGTTTTTTGTGCCAATTCCTATTCCTGCTTATGTGTTTGGTATTGGTTACCTTTTATATTCTATTTACGGAATGAAAAACAAAGTAGGAAACATTGGCCACGATGCACACTTTGGAGGTGCAATAGGAGGTTATATAATAACCTTAATTTTAGCTACTTGGTTGTTTGAAACCAATTTGTTAATGATAGGTTTATTAGCAATACCTATAGTTTTGTTATTTGTTTTAAAGCATTTAGGAAAGCTGTAAGCTTAGTCTAGTAATTCTGCTATTTTGTTTTCAAGCGCTTTACCTCGTAAGTTTTTTGCTAGAATAACACCATTAGCATCTATAATATAAGTTGCAGGAATAGAGTTTATATTAAATTCTTTTGCTATTGGGTCGTTAAAGTATTGTAAATTAGAAATATGATGCCAATTTAAAGCATCTTTTTCTATAGCATCTGTCCAAGCTTTTTTTGCATTTTTTTGTCTTGGTGTTCCATCTAGAGAAATGCCTATTATTTCTAATCCTTTGTCGTGGTACTTATTGTAAATCTTAACAACGTTTGGGTTTTCTTTTCGGCAAGGTCCACACCAAGCAGCCCAAAAATCTATTATGGTAATTTTTCCTTTTACATCGTTAAATGCAATTGTTTTGCCTTCTGGAGATGGCCCAGAAAAGTTAGATATTTTGGAGCCAATAGCAGTTTTTAAATTTTTAGAAAGCAGCTGCTGTATGTTTTTTCCTGCTCTTGTATTTTGTACTTCAGGATTTAACTTAGAAAACAAATCTTTGGTTTGCTGTATGTTTATTCTTTTTGTGGTAAACGAGCGCTCTAATATTAATGCCGAAAGTATAGCATCGGTATTTTTGGTTACAAAGTCAATATCGTTAGCTTTGTTCTGTTCGTTTAAAAGCGCATATTCTTTACGCATCAAATTAAGTTGCATTGTATCGTTGTTTTTATTTGCTATTTGCGCTTTTGCATTTATAGCGTTTCCTTTAATACGTAGCTCTTTTATAAATAATTGGTAATCGGAAAAATAATTACTTTGTTTCCCTCCAGTAAAGGTAGAAGCGTATATGCTGTCTGCAAATAAATTCATTTTAATTTTTTCGTTTGCAATTATAATTGGCATACTGCCTTGAATTCCTTCAATTTGCAAGTAATACATATCTGCTGCATTTGCGATATCGCCAGAAAATTCAAACGAATTATTTTGCACTCTTGTAGTATCGAGTTGTATAACTTTGTTATTTTCGGTTCTTACTAATTTTACTAAAGCATTATCTGGTGCTTTATCGATTTTTCCTTCTATACTATAACCGTTTGTAGTTTCGTTTTTGCAAGCTATCACAAAAAATAAAGCACATAATAAATAAATAATTCGTTGCATTTTTTTTACATTTTTATGCAAATATAAAAGGAAAATGTAATATTTTTTTGATTGTTATTAATGTTAGTTTTATTTTAACAATTTAGTACTTTTGTAGCATGTTAAATAACGACACCATTATTGCATTGGCAACAGCATCAGGAGTTGGAGCTATTGCAGTTATTAGGCTTTCTGGCCCTAAAGCTATTGCAGTAGTAAATTCAAATTTTAAGTCGGTAACCAAGCAAAAGTCTTTACTAGAACAAGATTCGCATACCATTCATTTGGGCTATATAGTTTCTAAAGAAAGAACTTTAGACGAAGTTTTGGTTTCTGTATTTAAAAACCCTAAATCTTATACAGGAGAAGATGTAGTAGAAATATCTTGTCATGGTTCGGTATTTATTCAGCAAGAAATTATACAATTGTTTTTGCGCGAAGGTTGTAGGTTAGCAAATGCAGGCGAATTTACGCTACGTGCATTTTTAAACGGGAAATTAGATTTAAGTCAAGCCGAAGCTGTTGCAGATATTATTGCAAGCGATAACGAAGCATCGCATCAAGTTGCTATGCAACAAATGCGAGGAGGTTTTTCTAACGAGATTTCTAAGCTTCGCGAAGAGCTGTTAAATTTTGCATCTTTAATTGAATTAGAGCTCGATTTTGCCGAGGAAGATGTAGAGTTTGCCGATAGAACAAAATTTAAAGAATTAATAGAACGTATAAGTTTTGTGTTAAAACGATTAATAGACTCTTTTGCTGTTGGTAACGTTATTAAAAACGGAATTCCGGTTGCTATAGTTGGTGAGCCTAATGTAGGAAAATCTACTTTGTTAAATGCATTACTAAACGAAGACAGAGCAATTGTAAGTAATATTGCAGGAACCACAAGAGATGCTATTGAAGATGAAATTGTAATAGGTGGAATTGGTTTT
>JBMZDY010000068.1:0-8531 GCA_049614585.1 Oceanihabitans sp. | reverse complement strand
ATTGAAGAATAGCTAAAACCGAAATAAAATTTTATGAAACTAGTACTATCTATATTAACTTGTATTTTTATTTGCTCGTGCTCGCAAACCGTAACTAAAGAAAAAACCAAAAATACAGTTCAAATAATAGACAGTTTAGCAATACAAAAATACGCCAATAGTATTACAGCTGCAGAGCTTAAAACACACCTTAGCATTTATGCTTCTAACGATTTTCAAGGAAGAAACACAGGTGAAACTGGACAAAAAAAAGCGGTTCGTTTTTTAAAAAACTATTATCAAAACCAAAATATATTATCGCCAGTTAACGATTCTATATACTTTCAATACATACCAGAAAATTACTTGCCAGATGGCACAAACGCTACCGAAAACGTATTAGCATTTATAAAAGGTAGTAGCAAACCAGAAGAGGTTTTAATTATTTCTGCACATTTAGACCACTTAGGCAAAAAAGCAGATATTATATTTAATGGCGCAGACGATAATGGCTCTGGCACAGTAGCACTTATGGAAATTGCACAAGCTTTTAAAATTGCAAAGCAAAATGGCCATTCGCCAAAGAGAAGCATTCTTTTTCTTCATTTAAGTGGTGAAGAAATAGGCTTATATGGTTCGCAATACTATGCAGAAAACCCTGTATTTAAATTAAATAAAACCATTGCCAATTTAAATATAGACATGGTTGGCAGAATAGACAAAAAGCACAAAAACAACCCAAACTACTTATATATAATTGGTGCAAATAGACTAAGTCAAGAATTACATGATATTAACGAAAAAGCAAATTCTAGCTTTACACAATTAGATTTAGACTATACTTTTAATGCAGCAGACGATGTAAATCAGTTTTATTCTAGAAGCGATCATTACAATTTTGCAAAGCATAACATTCCTGTAATTTTTTATTTTAATGGAACGCATAACGACTTTCATAAAGAAACAGATACTGCCGAAAAAATTAATTATTCCCTAATAGAAAAACGTAGCAAACTTATTTTTGCTACAGCATGGCAACTTGCAAATCGAGATAACATGCTAAAATTAAATGCTAACACAAACAGCAATTAGCTGTTAAATTTTGTTAAAAACCAATGGTTTTTAATACATAATAACTGTCTTTTTTGTAATATAGTAGCTTGTTATATTTGGTATAAAAACGAAATAACAAACTTAAACATAACCAAAACAATATTATGAAAAAATTAATATGCCTTTTAGGTATAACTGCATTAGTGTTTTCTTGTGGATCTTCGCAAAAAAGCACGAGTACTCCAAGTAGTAATTCAAAAAAAGCAGACGTAACCACTTATGCAAAAAGTATAACTGCTGCCGAACTTAAAGAAGCTTTATATACTTATGCTTCCGATGAATTTGAAGGACGAGAAACTGGACAACCAGGACAAAAGAAAGCTGTAGAATATTTAAAAAGCCACTATGTTGCTTTAGGTATTTCTTCTGCTATGCCTAATAACGATTATTTTCAAGAAGTACCACTTCAAATTCAAAAAACACCAATTATTAATTTGGCTGTAAACGGTACAGAATTTAAAGCTCTAGACCAATTTGTGTCTGTTTCTTCTACTGTAGATGGAAACGTAACAGCAAATAATGTTGTTTATGCTGCATATGGTATAGACGACGAAAAATATTCTAATTACAACAACTTAGATGTAAAAGACAAAGTAGTTTTAATAAAAGCTGGAGAGCCAAAAGATGCTTCAGGAAATTACATTATAACTGGTACAGACGAGGCTTCAAAATGGTCAAACTTTCGTCAAGCATATGTAGCAAAAAAAGATGCAGCAATAGCAAAAGGTGCAAAAGCGGTATTGTTTTACGATGCACAAACTTACCCACTAGCTGTTAGATATTTTGGTGGCTCGCAAGGTAGAATGAGTTTAAAAGGAAATTTAGACGCGCAATATTATTTATTAATCAATACCGATTTAGCAAAAGCATTACATGCAAATATTGACACATCTGATAAACCAGAAGTTTTAACAAGTAACTTTAAGTTAGACTATAAAAATGAATCTACAAATTTTGAATCTGAAAATGTAGTAGCACTTATTAAAGGAAGCGAAAAACCAGACGAAGTAATTGTAGTTTCTGCTCACTTAGATCACGAAGGTATTAAAGACGGTAAAGTTTACAATGGTGCAGATGATGATGGTTCTGGAAGTGTAGCAATGTTAGAAATTGCTGAAGCTTTTCAACAAGCAGTAAAAGATGGAAATGGCCCAAAACGTTCTATTTTATTTTTACATGTTACAGGTGAAGAAAAAGGATTATTAGGATCTTCTTATTATACAGATGTAGACCCAATTATTCCTTTAAAAAATACTGTAGCAGATTTAAATATTGACATGATTGGCCGTACAGATCCTAAAAGAGAAGGTACAAACAGAAACTATTTATACCTTATTGGAAGCGATAAATTAAGTACCGAATTACATAACATCTCAGAAGAGATAAACAAAAAATATTGCAATATAGAATTAGATTACACCTTTAACGACGAAAACGATCCAAACCGTTTTTACTATAGAAGTGATCACTATAACTTTGCAAAAAACAATGTACCAGTAATATTTTATTTTAATGGTACACACGACGATTATCACCAACCAAGTGATACGCCAGATAAAATTGAATACGATTTATTAGAAAACAGAACTCGTTTAATTTTCCATACTGCATGGGAATTAGCAAATCGTGAAAAAAGAATAACTGTAGATAAAGCAGCAAAATAGTTGCACATACAGAACCGTTAATTAATAAGCTAAAGAAAAACAAATGATAGATTTTTTTTTAAGCAGTGATGCTGTTTTTGCTTTATTAACTTTAACATTTCTAGAAATTATTTTAGGCATCGATAATATTGTATTTATATCTATTGCTGCCAATAAATTACCAGAACAACACCGTAACAAAGCAACAAACATAGGTTTGTTGCTTGCTATGGTACAACGAATAATTTTATTATTTTTTGTTTCTTTTTTAGTAGGACTTAGCAAACCCTTTTACCATCTGGAACTTTCCTGGATACAAATTGCCATAAGCTGGCAAAGTATTATCTTATTTGCTGGAGGATTGTTTTTAATATACAAAAGTACTTCCGAAATTAGAGAGAAAGTAGAAACTCCCTTACAGGATGAAAACGAAGTAAAAGGAAAAAAAATAAGCTCTTTATCGCAAGCAATTACTCAAATTCTAATAATAGATTTTATTTTTTCTATAGACTCTATTTTAACTGCAGTAGGAATGACCAACGGTTTACATGAAAACCACAACTACACATTAGTTTTAATGGTTATAGCAGTTGTAATATCTATTGCTATAATGATTGGTTTTGCAAACCCAATTCGAAAATTTATAGACCAGCATCCAAGTATGCAAATTCTAGGTTTGGCATTTTTAATTCTAATAGGATTTATGCTTATTACAGAAGCAGCTCACTTATCGCATACCAACTTATTTGGTAAATCAGTTGGCGCAATCCCTAAAGGTTACTTATATTTTGCCATTGCTTTTTCGTTAATGATTGAGTTTATTAACTATAGAGTTAAAAAAAATAAATAATAGGCTTTTGTTTTAATAACACACTAAAAATCACTTACCTCCTTTACCATTCCTGGTTTTAAGCTTAGTAAAGTATCTCCTATTCTAATTCTAACTAATCGTAAAGTAGGAAACCCAACTGCAGCAGTCATTTTACGAACCTGTCTAAATTTCCCTTCGGTTAAAATTATTGAAACCCAAGATTTTGGTCCGTGTCTTGCATCTCTAACTTTTCTATCTGCAAAAGGAAAAGCAACTACACTATCGATACTTTTTACTTTACAAGGCTTGGTAACATATTGTTTACCATGAATACCTATTGCAACGCCACTTTGTAATTTTTTAATTGCTTCTGGAGTTATAATACCATCTACTTGTGCATAATATTCTTTTTCTACTTTTGCGCTTCTTATTGCCTCACTAACTTTACCATTGGTTGTTAAAAACAATAAGCCTTCCGAGTTTTCGTCTAGCCTTCCTATTGCCATGGTTCCTGCTGGAAAAGGGTACAATTCTCCCAACAATCGTTTGTTTTTACGTTTGTTTTGATTATTTACTAATTGGCTTAAATAACCAAACGGTTTATGCAATATAAAGTGCTTATGTTTTATTTCTAACATATTAATTTTTAAAGGAATATATTTTTAAGCAATTCTAGTATTTTATTTTACTGAAATAAATTTCTACATTTACATATGCCAAAACCAAAAGGACAGAAAAACACTAAAAACAAAGCCAAGCACTCTAGGCTTATGGCTATAAAAGCGAATAAAAAGAAAGCAGAAAAAGAATTACGCAAAAAACGTCTTAAAGAAATTATTAAAAGTACCAACAAAGAAGAAAACGATTAATCTTCAATCTTTTTACAAAAAACAAATTTTGGTAAGCTTAGCCATTTGCTTTTAAAACAAAGTGATTTGCCCATCGCTATCTTCGTCCAACTGCTTATTTGTTTTTGGGCTTTCTTGGTCTTTTTGCAATTTTTTATTGGTTTCTTTTTTACTTGTATCTTTTTTAGTTGTAGACTTTGTATCTTCTGTTTTACTAGAAATATTTTCTTCTTCTACTACTTCTATTTCTTGTGCAGGTTTTTCTTCTGGCATTTCAAATGGCAAAGGATCTAATAAATTTATTTGATTTATTTTTTCTTTAGTAAGCTGGTTTCCTAATGCCGAAATTCCTTTTACCGAAATAAATTCTTCTAAATTAACTTCTAAGTTATCTTTTCTATCTTTACCTCTTTCTTTGGTAAACTCTACCTCTGCCATTGGTTTCCAGTCTGTAGAAACTATTTCTAATTGCGATTTTGGGTGCTCGGAAATAAACCGCTCTTCTTTGGTTTCGTTTTCAATTAAAAAACGTTTTACATAATAGCGCTCTTTGTCGCCATCAAAGTAAATTGCTGTTATTGGTTTTTTAGGAATCCACTTTTCTAAAACTACCATATCACTTTCAAAATGTGCAGTTATTTCTGGTAAAATAGTTTTTACCATTCCAGATTGCGTAATTACCAACAGCCTATCTTCGCCTCTAAATTCGCCAATAAGCTCTCCTCTTCCATCTACATTTATTCGCTGTACCGTATCGTCGAACCATATTTTTCTAGGCTTTAGTGTAGAGACTCCTTTCTCTTTTAACTCTACACGTTTTATTGCGTATTTGGTTACTAAGTTACCTTTAGATGCTCTTCCTTTAATTAAAACCTCAGAAAAATCGATATCCCATTTTAACTTTTTAATACTTCCTACTTGGCGCAACATAACGGTTACTACTTCTGCTTCTCCGTTGGGGTTTGCAGTAAAATACCAAACTACCGAGCTTTTATTTCCGTTGGTTAAATCGTATTCTTTATCGCGTGTTACACTGGTTACCGCAAATCGTTTAATATAGGAAGCGCCTCCTTTACCGTCGCGATAAATCATGTTATAAATGGTACGTTTGTCTTTCTTTTTAAATACGGCAACATGTATTATATCTTTACCAATAAATGTTTTGCTGTCTACTTTGGTAATCATCATTTTACCGCTTTTAGTAAACACAATTATATCGTCTATATCGCTACAATCGCAAACGTATTCGTTTTTACGTAAAGAAGTTCCTACAAAGCCTTCTTCTTTATTTACGTAGAGTTTGGTGTTTCTTATTACTACTTTTGTTGCATCTACATCGTTAAAAACACGAATCTCGGTTTTGCGTTCCCTCCCTTCGCCATATTCTTTTTTTAATCGTTTAAAATAAGCAATTGCATATGCTATTAAATTTGCTAAATGATGTTTTACTTGTGCTATTTGCTCTTCTAAAGCATCAATTTTTTGTTGTGCTTTATCGATATCGAATTTAGATATACGCTTAATTCTAATTTCGGTTAAGCGTGTTATATCTTCTTCGGTTATGGTGCGTTTTAAGTGTTTTATATGTGGTTGTAGGCCTTTGTCTATTGCTTGAATTACACCTTGCCAAGTCTCTTCTTCTTCAATATCTCTATAAATTCGGTTCTCAATAAATATGCGTTCTAAAGATGCAAAATGCCATTGCTCTTCGTATTCGCCTAGTTTTATTTCTAATTCTTGTTTTAATAATTGTACTGTATTGTCTGTACTACGACGTAACATTTCGGTAACACCTACAAAAAACGGTTTGTTATCTTCAATTACACAACCTAAAGGAGAAATAGATGTTTCGCAATTGGTAAAAGCAAAGAGTGCATCTATGGTTTTATCTGGTGAAATTCCAGAAGGTAAATGCACTAATATTTCTACTTGAGCTGCTGTATTATCCTCAATTTTTTTAATTTTTATTTTCCCTTTATCGTTCGCTTTTAAAATAGAATCGATTAAAGAAGAGGTATTTGTTGCAAAAGGAATTTCTGAAATTACTAGCGTATTTTTATCGTATTGCGCAATTTTTGCACGTACACGAACTTTTCCGCCGCGCAACCCATCGTTATAATTAGTGAAATCGGCAATTCCTGCGGTAGGAAAATCTGGAAGTATGGTAAATCGTTTTCCTTGTAAATGCTTTACGGATGCATCTATAAGCTCGATAAAATTATGAGGTAATATTTTGGTAGATAAACCAACGGCAATCCCTTCACCTCCTTGTGCTAATAGCAATGGAAACATTACAGGAAGGTTAACAGGCTCTTTACGTCTTCCATCGTAAGATGCTTGCCATTCGGTTATTTTAGGATTAAAAACTACGTCTAAACCAAATTTAGAAATTCTAGCTTCAATATAACGAGATGCTGCTGCTCGATCTCCTGTTAATATATTTCCCCAGTTTCCTTGTGTATCTATTAATAAATCTTTTTGCCCAATTTGCACCATTGCATCTGCAATACTCGCATCGCCATGCGGATGGTATTGCATGGTATGCCCAACAATGTTTGCTACTTTATTGTAACGACCATCGTCTAGGTCTTTCATAGAATGCATAATTCTACGCTGTACTGGCTTAAAACCATCTTCTATAGCTGGTACTGCACGTTCTAATATTACATACGATGCATAGTCTAAAAACCACTCTTTATACATTCCTGTAACTCGAGTAATAGTTTCTTGTGGTTCTAGGTTTTCGTTATTAGTATTTATTAAGTCTTCGTTTTCTTCTTCTATCATAGTACTGGCATGCCATGGTTTTGTTTGCGTTTTTGCAAAACTTGTACAGGATTATTTTTTATTTTTCTTCTATAATATCTAATTCTACTTTTAAATTATCTATAATAAATTCTTGTCTTGTTGGTGTGTTTTTTCCCATATAGAAACTTAACAACTCTTCAATAGACATATCTTTATCTAGCATTACAGGATCTAATCGAATATCTTCGCCAATAAAGTGAACAAACTCGTCTGGCGAGATTTCACCAAGTCCTTTAAATCGAGTAATTTCTGGTTTTGGCTTTAATTTTTCAATTGCTGTTTTTCTTTCTTCTTCGGAATAACAATAAATAGTTTCTTTTTTATTTCGTACTCGAAATAATGGCGTTTGTAAAATATATAAATGTCCTTCTTTTATTAGCTCTGGAAAAAACTGTAAAAAGAAGGTTATTAGTAACAGTCTAATATGCATACCATCTACATCGGCATCGGTTGCAATTACAATATTATTATAACGCAAATCTTCTATAGACTCTTCTATATTTAATGCTGCTTGTAGCAGGTTAAACTCTTCGTTTTCGTAAACTATTTTTTTGGTTAACCCATAACAGTTTAATGGCTTTCCCTTTAAGCTAAATACTGCTTGTGTATTTACATCTCGCGATTTTGTAATACTACCAGATGCCGAGTCTCCCTCGGTAATAAACAAAGTGGTCTCTAGGTTACGCTCGTTTTTAGTATTTCCAAAATGCACGCGACAATCGCGTAATTTTTTATTATGAAGATTTGCTTTTTTAGCTCTATCTTTTGCTAGTTTACGTATACCAGAGAGTTCTTTTCGTTCTCTTTCGGCCTGCAGAATTTTACGTTGTATTTTTTCTGCTATTTCGGCATTTTTATGTAAAAAGTTATCGAGTTTTGTTTTTAAAAAATCGCTTATATAGGTACGTACTGTTGGTAATTCGCCTCCCATATCTGTAGAACCTAACTTTGTTTTTGTCTGGCTTTCAAAAACGGGTTCCATTACTTTTATTGCTATTGCAGATACTATAGATTTTCTTATATCTGAAGCTTCGTAGTTTTTACCATAAAATTCTCGTATAGTTCGCACTAGTGCTTCTCGAAATGCTGCTAGATGTGTTCCTCCTTGTGTAGTATTTTGCCCATTAACAAAAGAATGATATTCTTCGCTATACTGTGTTTTACTATGGGTTATTGCAACCTCTATATCGTCGCCACGAAGGTGAATTATTGGGTACAATAGGTCGCTTTCGTTGCTGTTTTCGGTAAGTAAATCTTTTAAACCGTTTTCGCTATAAAACTTTTCGCCATTAAAAACGCATAAATTCCCAAATTGTGCTCCAAGCCAAA
>JBMZDY010000067.1:0-8540 GCA_049614585.1 Oceanihabitans sp. | reverse complement strand
TGAAAAAGAAATCGGAGCATCGTGGTTAAACAGATGGGATTCTTTAAAATTATTTACGCCTACAGAATACAACCATTTACCAGGAATGGATTTCCCATCTAAAAAAGGGTACTATCCAGACAAATATGAGGTTGCAGCATATTTAAAATCGTATGTTGAAAAATTCAATATACCTATAAACTTCAATCAGAAAATTACAGCCTTAAAAAAAGAAAAAGAAACTTTTATTTTAAAAAGTGAAACCGAATCTTTTAAAGCAAAAAATGTAATTGTTGCAACAGGACCGTTTCATAAACCGTTTACACCTGCTTTTCATACAAAAATTTCGAAAGAGATAACGCAAATACACAGTGAGCATTATAAAAATCCTGAGCAACTTCAAGATGGAGATACTTTAGTTGTTGGAGCAGGAGATTCTGGAGTTCAAATTCTAGATGAAATCTCTAATAGCAATCGTAAAGTATATTTTTCGGGTGACACAAATATTACTTCCATTCCGCAAGAAATATTAGGAAAAACCCTGTGGTGGTGGTTTAAAAAAATAGGATTCCTTTCGGTTAGTAAATACTCGTACATAGGAAGCAAACTAAGAAAAGGCGGACAACCTATTATTGGTACAGATGTAAAAACACTATTAAAAAAGCAAAATGTTACTTGTGTTGGTAGAACTTTAGACGCCAATAATACAGAATTACATTTTGAAAAAGGCACCTTTAAAAACATAAAAAACATTGTTTGGGCAACCGGTTTTAAACCAAATTTTGAATGGATTGAAGGTGTTACCCTGAACGATTTTAAATACCCAAAAAATTACCGAGGAGTAAGCGATGTTAAAGGGCTTTATTTTTTAGGCCTTCCGTGGTTATACACAAGAGGTTCTGCAACTTTGGGTGGTGTAAAAAAAGATGCTAAATTTTTAAGCAACTATATAGAAAAACTTGAAGAGAAAGCAGCTTCTAGTAGTGCGTTTTTAAAAAAGCAATTTGTATAATTTAATCTTATAACAAATGAAAAAAAGTTATCAAGGTATTGAGCAAAAAAGAGAACAAGGAGATATTTGGTTTAACGACTTAAAACGAGAGCGATTAAAAGGCCCTGCTTTAAATACAAATAGATACGAAGGCTGTAAAGAGTCTACCAAATCTGTTCATGCTGGTCAATACGACGATCCAGCAACTGGAGCACTTGGCACCCCCATTTTTCAATGTTCTACATTTTATTTAAACGAATCGTCTTACGAAGCTATTGAAGAAGGTCGTGGAAGAGACGAAATGATTTATAGTCGCTACGGAAATCCTTCGCAATGGAGTGTACAAGAAAAACTATCTGCCTTAGAAAATGCAGAAAGCTCCATTGTTTTTTCTTCTGGAATGGCTGCCATTTCTACTGCTATTCTAGGCATGTTAGACAAAGGAAGTCACGTAGTAACTTCTAGAGATATTTATGGCGGAACCTATAATTTTTTATATGAAGATTTAGATAAATTTGGCATGTCTGTAACCTTTACTTCACCTACAGATATTGAAGCAATAGAAGCAGCAATTCAAGATAACACCAAAATACTATACTTTGAAGCATTAACGAATCCACTATTAAAACTTGTGCCTATTGAAGCCATTGTTGCTTTAGCTAAAAAATATAATTTAAGAGTAATAATTGATAATACCTTCTTAACTCCTTACAATGTTAAGCCTCTAGACTTAGGTGTAGATCTTGTAGTAAACTCTGCAACAAAATACTTAAATGGTCATTCCGATTTAATTGGAGGAACCGTTTCTGGCTCAAGAAAACTTGTAGATCGCTTGTGGCCTCAAATGCTTAAAAATGGAGGTTCTATGGATCCGCATGCTTGTTTTTTATTAGAGCGTAGTTTAAAAACTTTTGCTTTACGTATGCGAACACACAATAAAAATGCGATGGCTCTAGCAACCTATTTAGAAAAGCATCCTAATATTAAAAAAGTTTATTATCCAGGATTAGAATCGCACGAGCAACACAAATTAGCAAAAAAACAATTAAAAGGAAAAAATTCTGGAATGATAAGTTTTGAAATTGAAGGAGGAGATAAAAATGCACATGCGCTTTTAAAACTTTTAAAATTACCAAAAGAAGCAACTAGCCTTGGTGGTGTAGAAAGCCTTATTTCTTTACCATACAATACATCGCAAGCATCGCTTACCAAAGAGCAGCAAAAAGCTATAGGTATTAACGACGGACTGATACGTCTTTCTGTTGGTGTAGAAGACATTGAAGATTTAATAGCAGATTTTGAACAAGCAATACATTTCATTTTTAAAAAACAACCTAACTATGCTTAATAATATAAATATTGCAGGACTAAGCGAATACGCAAACGAAGTAAAAGAACAAAATATACAAGGCAGAGCAACGTATGGTGTAGCTCTAAATTGGGAAAGTGGAACAAAAACAACAGTTTCTACCAAAAACATGCTACTTGGCGAGCATAAACTTATTCGCGATTTTAAGTTTACCATAGATGAGCCTAACCAATTACTTGGTGTTAATGCTGCGCCAAATCCAGCAGAATATATGCTTGGTGGAATGGCTGGTTGCATGGCTGTAACTTTTATGGCTGGAGCAACTGCAATGAATATTGAGATAAACCAATTAAAACTGGAAATTGATGGCGAATTAGATTTACAAGGTTTTTTAGGATTAAATCCAGATATTAATCCTGGTTTTCCTGAATTAAAATTTATTTTTCATGTAAAAGGAAACGGAACACAAGCGCAATATGAAAAACTAATGGAACGTGTTACTATGCATTCTCCAAACTATAATACAATAAAAAATGAAGTGAAGTTAATTGGCGAATTGCATACTTAAAAAGAATTATATTCCTTTTATTCGTTCCCAAAGATTAGACATAGCTTCGCTAAAATCGGTTATTTGTGGTTTAAAAGGCTTCATGTTTAACCTACCATTTTCTTCAACTAGCGATAAACTAAAAACAGATACATAACCATTTTTTGTTTTTACTAAAGGATAACGTAAATCGCTATAAATATATTCTTTATCACCAGTTTTGGTAACATTAAAATATGCTTTACTAAACCAGGCCAAATTTTTAATATCTATAAAATCACTTCTAGTAATTGCTCTAGTTTTTGGTATTTCTAACCATTCCGAAAAATAATTTCTTTCATCCAACAAAGAATAAAAAGCAACTTGATAAGATGTATTGGTTTCAGCAATACCATACCACAAAATATTATTAAATATAGAGGGCTGCGTACTAAATCGGGAATGTTCAATATTTTTTTCGACTAAAGTATTCTTAAATACAGAATCTATATACAACTTATTTCCTACCGTAAACAACATGTAAATAGAACTAATAGCAATACCATATTGAAGCCATTTTTTTCTTTTTATAGTATTCCGTTTATAAAACATTAAAACGATTACACATATTAAAAAAGGCAACGTATAAAAAGGATCTGCAACCGCAATATTATTAAAAGCTACGCGATAGTTAGAAAAAGGCGCAAATAATTGTGTGCCATAAGGCGTAAAACAATCTAAAATAGGATGTGTAAAGAGAGACCAAAAGAATAGTAACACCCAATCTTTTACAGTTGTACTACCTACTCGTTTACCAGTATTATACAATTTGTAAAATAGCCAACCCAAGAAAAAAGCAGCAATAACCGAAAACAATATAGAATGCATAAAGCCTCTATGAAAAAGCATAACATCTATTTCATTTCCAAAAAACAGTCTACCAACAAATACATCTAAATCTGGAATAGTACCGCCAATTGCACCAAATAACAAAGCTTTATTGCCTATTTTTTTTCCTAAAACTGCTTCTCCACAAGCAGCTCCCAATACAATTTGCGTTAATGAATCCATATTTTGTGCAAACATACGGCATGCAATTCAATTTGCATACTTTATTCGAAAATCGTAACATTACATTTCTTAAACGAACTATATACTATGCACGACGACGATAACCTATCGGAAATTAAAATTCAAGACCAAAAAATTATTGATAACAAAGAGCTAAATATTTTTGAAGCACTTGTTCCTGTAGTGATATTAATGGGGTTTTTAGCTTATAACATCTTTTTTGCCGATGGCGAGATGTTTGGCGAATACTCAAACCAACTCATTTTATTAATTGGTGGTTTTGTTGCTTTTATTGGAGGTATGCTTAATAAAGTTTCTCCGGTTATTATGATAAAAGAAATATGGGAAAACTTAAAAAGCGTATTTATTCCTATTATGATTTTGTTTTTAGTAGGAGCTCTTGCTGGAACTTGGTTAGTAAGTGGTGTTATTCCTGCCATGGTGTATTATGGATTACAAGTACTAAGTCCTGCTATATTTCTACCAGCCTCTGTAATAATTTGTGCAATTATTTCTATTGCAACAGGAAGTTCTTGGACAACTTCTGCAACCGTTGGTATTGCATTAATTGGTATTGGTTCGGCATTAGGTATACATCCTGGAATGATTGCTGGAGCAGTAATTTCTGGTGCTTATTTTGGCGATAAAATGTCGCCATTAAGTGACACAACCAACCTTGCTCCTGCTATGGCTGGAACCGATTTATTTACACATATTAGGTACATGACTTTTACAACAGTACCAACTATAATTATAACCTTAATAGTTTTTTCTATTATAAGTGCAACCATTGAAACTACTGGAAGCGCAGATATAAGCGGTTTATTAGAAAGCATCAATAGTACCTTTAATATTTCGCCAATATTATTTTTAGTTCCTTTAGCTGTTATTGCTTTAATACTACTTAAAACAAAGCCATTAATAGCACTTGGCGCAGGTGTTTTACTAGCTGCTGTTTTTGCTTTTATGTTTCAAAAAGATGTGCTTACAAATCTAGCAGACTCTAATTTATCAGCCGTAATTAACTCTATATTTACAGACACTCAAATAACAACAGACAACGAAAAGCTTAACGATTTATTTAGCGCTGGCGGCATGAAAGGCATGTTATGGACCATCTATTTAATTTGCTGTGCTATGGTATTTGGTGGTATTATGGATGCCATTGGAGCACTTGCTAGAATTACCAAAGAATTACTAAAACTAGCAACAACTGTATTTGGTTTATTTGCAAGTACTGTAATTAGCTGTTTAGGATTAAATGCAATTGCTAGTGATCAATATTTAGCATTAGTTATTCCTGGGAAAATGTTTAAAAAAGCTTATGAAGACAAAGGCCTTGCTCCAGAAAACCTAAGTAGAACTCTTGAAGATTCTGGTACTGTAACCTCGGTATTAATCCCTTGGAACACTTGTGGTGCATACCAATCTGGTGTTTTAGGTGTTGGTGTAGGCGAATATTTTGTATATGCTATTTTTAACTGGTTAAGCCCTTTTACAACCTTGTTTTTTGCTGCTGTAGGTCTTAAAATTAGACAGCTAAAAGGGGAATTAGCATAACTTATAGTTTCATAAAAAAATTAAATTACAAAAGCATTTTCTACTATATATAGTTATGTATATTTGTATTCACAAAAATTACATTAACTAAAAAAATATAAAAAAATGGCTGTATTAGTAGGTAAAAAAGCACCTCATTTTAATGCACAAGCAGTAGTAAATGGCTGCGAATTTGCAGAAAACTTTTCATTAGAACAGTACCTTGGTAAAAAATCGGTAATCTTATTTTTCTACCCAAAAGATTTCACTTTTGTATGCCCAACAGAATTACATGCATTTCAAAGTAAATTAGCAGATTTCGAATCTAGAGACGTTGCAGTTGTTGGTGTTTCTACCGATACCGAACAATCGCATTTTGGCTGGTTACAAATGGAAAAAGGACAAGGAGGAATTAAAGGAGTTACTTACCCTTTAGTAGCAGATACCAATAAAACAATCTCTGCAAATTACGATGTATTAGCAGGAGAAACGTATTACGATGAAGACGACATGTTACAATCGGAAGGAGAACTTATTGCTTACAGAGGATTGTTCTTAATCGACAAAGCTGGTGTAGTTCGCCACCAATTAGTAAACGATTTACCTTTAGGAAGAAATGTAGACGAAGCTTTACGTATGGTAGATGCTTTACAGTTTTTTGAAGAAAACGGTGAAGTTTGTCCAGCTAACTGGAGTAAAGGTCAAGATGGTATGCAAGCAAACCACAAAGCAACTGCAGATTATTTAGCATCTCACTAATTAATTTTGCAACCTATTAAAGCTGTTATTTTATTATTAAAATAACAGCTTTTTTTATACCTCTATATTTTTTTATAGAACTAAAACCGGAATTCTTTAAAAGAATAAACTGGTATTTTACCAAACAAAATAATAATCTTATAATTTTCCATAAAACAACTTAATTCTTAGTATTTTTATAAATCATTTAAAATTAAAAAATATGGCAACTGTAACATTACATGGTGACGCAATTAATACCTCAGGAGAACTACCAAAAGTGGGTACGCAAGCTCCAGACTTTAGCCTTACGGCAACCGATTTATCTACTAAAACATTAGCAGATTTTTCTGGAAGTAACTTAGTATTAAATATATTTCCTAGTGTAGATACTGGAACCTGCGCACAATCGGTTAGAACGTTTAACAAAGAAGCAAGTAATTTAAAAAACACGAAAGTACTTTGTATTTCTAGAGACTTACCTTTTGCACAAGCAAGGTTTTGTGGAGCTGAAGGTTTAGAAAATGTAATCAATCTTTCCGATTATAAAAACGCAAGCTTTGGCAATACTTATGGATTAAATTTTACTAATGGTCCGTTAGAAGCCTTACACTCTAGATGTATTGTCGTTATTGATACCTCTGGAAAAATAATACACACACAGCAAGTTTCCGAAATTGTTGACGAACCAGATTACAAAGCAGTTTTACAAGCTTTACAATAGTCTGCTAGGAATACCGTTTGTAATTTGTATTTTTGTTTAGCTCAAAAAAAATAAAACCGAAGCATAACAAAGTAAACCAATAAACCTCTCGTATTTAAAAAATACGAGAGCTTTCAATATTCTACGAAAGTATCTATGGCAAAAAAAAAGACCAAGACTGCAAAAAAAAAATCTACCAAATTTAAAGCACCAAGTTTTAAGTTATCTAGCCAGCAAAAACTGGTTTTTGGTAGCTTATTAATTATTCTTGGCTTATTATTATTTATCGCTTTTCTATCGTTCTTTTTTACAGGAGAAGCAGACCAAAGTACATTAAGCGAGTTCACCTCTAGAGACGTAAAAACCCAAAACTGGCTAAGCAAATCTGGCGCATGGCTAAGTAACTTTTTTATACAACAAGGATTTGGTGTAGCATCCTTTATTTTTTCTGGATTAATATTTCTTTCTGGTATTTATGTATTATTAAACTTAAAAAAAGAAAAGCTTTACAAACATTGGTTTTGGGGAGTATTAAATATTATTTGGTTTTCTATACTTTTTGGTTTTTTTGCACATAAAAACGAGTTATTAGGAGGTGTTATTGGATTTGAAATTAACGCATTCCTTCAAGATTATATAGGTAAAATTGGCGTAATCCTACTGCTTCTTTTTGGGCTAATTACGTATTTAGCAATTCGTTTTAGAATGAGTGTAGAAACTTTTAAAACCATATTTAAAAAAGCTAAAAAAGAAATTAACGAAGAACTCGAAGAAATAAAAGAAGAGTTTGTACCAATAGATAACGACTTAACAGCAGAAGCCGAAACCATAAAATCTAGTTTTGAAGTACCATTAGAAAACTTAGAACCTACAATAAGCAAGCATTCTACACTTGAAAAAAAGGAACCTTTAAAGGTTGAAATTACTAAAGAAGAACCCGAAGAAGCACTAGAAATTGAAGTAAAACCTGTAGCAGAAGAAATCTCTGAAACCGATAACCTAGCAAATAAATTAGTAGCCGATTTTGGAAAATTCGACCCCACACTAGAACTAGGAAAATACCAATTCCCTCCTTTAGACTTATTAAAAAAGTATGAAACAGAAGGGATTACGATAAACCAAGAAGAACTAGAAGAGAACAAAAACAAAATTGTTGAAACCTTAAACAATTACAAAATTGGTATTGCAAGCATAAAAGCAACTATAGGTCCAACAGTTACCCTTTACGAAATTGTACCAGAAGCAGGAATACGAATTTCTAAAATTAAAAACCTTGAAGACGACATAGCCTTATCGCTATCTGCATTAGGCATACGTATTATTGCACCAATACCAGGAAAAGGAACCATAGGTATAGAAGTGCCTAATAAAAATGCCACAATAGTTTCCATGCGTTCGGTTATTGCATCGCAAAAATTTCAAAAATCCGAAATGCAATTACCCGTTGCTCTAGGGAAAACAATTAGCAACGAAACCTTTGTAGTCGATTTAGCAAAAATGCCTCACCTACTTATGGCTGGAGCTACAGGACAAGGAAAATCGGTAGGTTTAAATGCAGTACTTACTTCTTTACTTTACAAGAAACATCCTGCCGAAGTGAAGTTTGTTTTAGTAGATCCTAAAAAAGTAGAACTTACCTTATTTAATAAAATAGAGCGTCATTATTTAGCAAAACTACCAGACG
>JBMZDY010000066.1:0-8541 GCA_049614585.1 Oceanihabitans sp. | reverse complement strand
TTAGCGGTAAAGTATTCGATGAGTTTAAGGAGCCAGTTCCTTTTGCAAATGTTATTTTTAAAGGCTCATCAGAAGGTACTATTACCGATGAAAACGGAACTTTTTATTTAGAATCAGACGCAACCTGGAACGCCGTTATTGTTTCGTTTATTGGTTATGCATCTATAGATGTACCCTTAGAGAAACGTGTAAATTACGAGCTGGAATTTATTTTAAAAGAAGAAGCAGGATCGCTAGACGAGGTCGTTATAGTAACCGGAAAGCAATCTAAAGACGAAGCCAAAAACCCAGCAATTGCAATACTTAAAAAAGTATGGGCAAACAAAAGAAGAAACGGGTTAAATAAATTTAAGCAATACCAATTCGATAAATACGAAAAAGTAGAATTCGATTTAAATACTATAGATAGCTCTTTAATAAAAAGCAAGTTGTTTAAAGGAATGGAATTTGTATTTAACGAGGTTGATACCTCTCGTGTAACCGGAAAAACCTATTTGCCTATTTTTATAAACGAAGCGGTAACCAAGGTATATGGTGATAATCTATTAAATAAAGAAAAAGAAGATTTACTTGGTAATAAAAACTCTGGGTTTAGCGATAATCAAGTAATAATCGATTTTATAAACGATTTATATTCCGAGTTTGATATTTACGATAACTACTTAAAGTTTTTCGATAAGAGTTTTGTAAGTCCAATATCTAAAACGGGAATTAATACCTACAACTATGTGCTTTCCGATAGTACTTATATAGACAATAAATGGTGCTATAATATTATATATTATCCAAGACGTAAAAACGAACTAACTTTTAAAGGCGATTTTTGGGTAGCAGATTCTACCTATGCTATTAAAGAAATTAATATGCAGGCATCTAAAAGTGCCAATATTAACTGGATAAAAGAAATATATATAGAGCAAGAATTTGAAGTGCTTAACGACTCTTTGTTTTTAATGAAACGGGATTATTTTATGTCTGATTTTGCTTTCAATAAAAAAGAAAAATCAAGAGGGGTTTACGGGAAGCGAACAACACTTTACGATAATTACGAATTTGATATACCAAAAGACGAAAAATTCTATTCAGAAGAAGTATACAATTACGATAAAGACGTATATAATAGAGAAGATTCTTTTTGGGAAGAAAGCCGAATGGAAGCTTTAAGTAAGGACGAAAAAGGAGTTTACAAAATGCTAGACACCCTTAAAACCGTTAAAAAGTTTAAGCGTCTTTATAACGTAGGAAGCATTTTGGCTTCTGGTTATATAGAGTTTCCTAGTTTAAAATTAGATTACGGACCAATTTTTTCCACCTTTGGTTATAACGAAGTAGAAGGCTTGCGATTACGAGCTGGAGGACGAACTTATTTTGGGCCAAACGATTTATGGAGAATAGAAGGCTTTACAGCATATGGCTTTAAAGACAATAAAGTAAAGTATGGTATTTCTGGAAAAGTGCTATTGAACAAGAAAAACCGACTCATTATTTCTGGAGGAAATCGTCGCGATGTAGAGCAAATAGGTGCTAGTTTAACCACTTCTACCGATGTGCTTGGAAGAAGTTTAGCATCCTCTTCTGTAGTAGGAACAGGAGCAAACGATAAGCTTACCTCAATAAATTTAACTAGCTTAGCTGTACAATTAGAACCTGTAAAAAATCTAATATTTAGGTTAAGCGGAAATTATAGAACTCTAGAGTCTGCATCACCAACTTTTAGTTTAGATTACAACACCGTTTCTGGTATTGAAAGCGAAATTAAACAGTTTGAAAGCTCGCTTTCTATTTCCTATTTTCCAAAACGAAAAATGACCGGTTTTGGCGTAGAACGTAGAGTAGCAAATAATGATTTTGCAAGAATATTTGCCCAATTTACAAGAGGAGATAAAGGCATGTTTGGTAGTGATTTCGATTATACAAAATTGCAGTTTTCTTACATGCAGCCTTGGTCTGTTGGTGGTTTTGGTAAATTATATACAACTCTAGAAGCTGGAAAAACATTTGGCGAAGTACCACTAGGTTTACTAAGTGTTGTACCAGGAAACCAAGCCTATTTTTCTATATATAACAGCTTTTCGCAGCTAGATTATTACGAGTTTGTTACCGATACGTATACAGCAATGCACTTAGAACATAATTTTAATGGTCGTTTGTTTTCCAGAATTCCATTTTTACGTAAATTAAATTGGCGTGAAATAGTTGGTTTTCGCGCAGTTTGGGGAGACCTTTCTAAAGAAAACATAGCCATGAATACTACAACAAATCCTTATAATATTCCATTAAATGCTCCTAACGATAGGGTTTACTACGAGTACAGTTTTGGTATTGGAAATATTTTTAAAGTTTTTCGATTAGACTTTAATTTTAGAGGAAATTATCTAGATAATCCCGATGCAAGAAGGTTTGGTATTACTGGAAGATTTGGATTTAATTTTTAGTATAACGATACGTTATCGGTTTTGTAAAAATGCGTTGCATCTTTAATAAGAAGATCTAAAGCTTTGTTTTCTTTTAAAACGCGAGGAGCATTCCAATTTAAATATTGTTTGCAATCTTCTAAAATAATATCTCTAAAGGTAGTAACGCTAGAAATATTAAAATATAATCTGCCTGTACGTCTTACAAAAAAGTCGGATAAACTATTAACCATTTCATAGTGTATACCATACCATAACTCGGCTCTTATTAATTGTGTTTCAATATCTGAGTTATTAAATAAAGAAAGATTTTTTATAATTATTGTAGCTTGCTTGCCATAGGTTGTAGTTAAATACCAAGAATAATAACTGCCTGTAAAACCCAGTTTGTTTAATTTTACTTGCAAGTTGTTTTTAAAAATTTCTACTTCTTTTGTAGCATTAAATCCTTTAGTAGTAAGTGTAATTTTATCTGTAAACGATTCTTTTAAAGCCGTAATTTTATTGCTAGGTTTCGTTTTTAAAACCACATCTATTACACGTTGTGCCATTTTTCTGTAACCTGTAAGTTTTCCGCCAGCAATAGAGATTAATCCACTATTAGAAATAAATATTTCATCTTTTCTAGAAAGCTCTGAAGGATCTTTCTCTTCTTCATGAATTAAAGGACGTAGACCTGCCCAATTCGATTCTATATCGTTAATACTAAGGTTAATTTCTGGAAAAGCAGCATTTATGGCATTAAGTAAATAATTGGCATCTGCTTTAGTAGCAATTACATGCTCTAGATTTCCAAAATAATTGGTGTCTGTTGTGCCTACATAAGTAGCACGACCTCTAGGGATAGCAAAAATCATTCTGCCGTCTGCCACATCAAAATAAATAGATTGTTTTAATGGAAATTTTGAAAAAGGAAAAACAATATGAACTCCTTTAGTTAGGTGTAAATATTTGTTTTCTTTCGAAGCATCTTTTTCTCGTAACTTATCTACCCAAGGACCTGTTGCAGATACAAAAGCGTTAGACTTTATGTTTATAGATTTTTCAGTTAGAAAATCGAAACAATCGATGCTAATAAGTTTTTTGTTAGCATTGTATATAAAAGATTGCATTTCGCAATAATTTAAAATAGTAGCACCATATTCGGAAGCTTTTTTTAATAACTCGATAGTTAGTCTAGCGTCATCTGTTCGATACTCCGAGTAATAACCACTACCTAAAATGGTTTTAGAATCAAGAAGCGGTTCTTTATTTAAAGTTTCTTCTTTATCTAACATTTTTCTTCGGTCGTCTCCTTCTACACTTGCTAGAAAATCGTAAACTTTTAATCCAATAGAAGTCATCATTTTTCCGTAGGTACCATCTTCCACTAATGGTAATAACATTTTTTCTGGAATTACTAAATGAGGTGCCAACTTATGCACAATGGCGCGTTCTGTACCAGATTCTCTTACTAAGCCAATTTCTAATTGCTTTAAGTAGCGTAAACCACCATGAATTAGTTTGGTAGATTTATTACTTGTTCCAGAAGCAAAATCATTTTTTTCAATAAGGCAAACCTGTAAACCTCTAGAGGCAGCATCTAATGCTATTCCTGCACCTGTAACTCCACCACCAATTATAACCAGGTCGAAAGTATTTGTTCGAACTGTTTGTAAAGCATCTTCGCGATTAAGTATAGAAAATGGTATAGTTTTCATAAAACAACTTATTTCGTTTTGGTTCTTTTTATAGCATTTAACCAACCAGAATATTTTTTTGTTCTGGTGCTAGCATCCATATTTGGTTTAAATAATCGGTCTACTTTCCGTATAGATGCAATAGCATTTAAATTCCAGAAGCCTACATTTAAACCTGCTAGCATAGCAGCACCAAGCGCAGTAATTTCAATCATTTCTGGTCTGTCTACTTTTACATCTAATATATTAGATTGAAATTGCATAAGGTAATTATTAGCACTTGCGCCTCCATCTACTTTTAATGAGGTTAAAGCTTTATTAGCGTCTTCTTCCATAGCATTTATAACGTCTTTTGTTTGGTAAGCTAATGCTTCGATGGTAGCTTTAATTATTTCGTTTTTACCAACATCTAAAGTAATTCCATAAATTGCTCCTTTTGCATTTGCATCCCAATAGGGAGCGCCTAGCCCTGCAAATGCAGGAACTACATATAAATCTTCTAAAGCAGGAATACTGCTACATATTGCTTCGGTTTCTTTTGCGTTTTTTATAAGGTTTAATTTATCTCGCAACCATTGTACAGAAGCGCCACCAATAAAAACACTTCCTTCTAAAGCATAGTGTATTTCATGGTCTGGTAAACTACAAGCAAGTGTGGTTATAAGGCCATTTTTAGAGGCAACATAATCTTTGCCATTATTTAATAATATAAAGCAGCCAGTGCCATAGGTGTTTTTGGCGATTCCTTCTTTAAAACCACCTTGCCCAAATAAAGCCGCTTGTTGGTCTCCTGCTACGCCATTTATAGAAATAGTAGTATTGTTAATTTGAATCGAGCCAAAATACGAAGAAGATGTTTTAACTTCGGGAAGCATTAATTTAGGGATGTTTAAAGCTGCTAATAAGGTATCGTCCCAAGCTAGTTTTTTAATATTATAAAGCATGGTTCGCGATGCGTTTGTGTGGTCGGTTACATGCTGTTTTCCATTCGTAAATTTATAAATTAGCCAACTATCTATAGTTCCAAAAAGTAGATTCCCTGCTTCTGCTTTTTGTTGGGCTCCAGGAACATTGTCTAAAATCCATTTTATTTTTGTTCCAGAAAAATAGGCGTCAATTACCAATCCAGTATTTTCATGCACATAAGTTTCTAAATTTTTATTTTTTAAGTTTTGGCAAATGTTTTTAGTTCTGTTGTCTAGCCAAACAATTGCATTATAAATAGGCTCGCCAGTGTTTTTGTCCCATACCACGGTGGTTTCCCTTTGGTTGGTAATCCCAATAGATGCAATCTCTTTAGGGTGAATTCCAGTTTCTTTTAAAACATTTTCAAAAGTTTCTTTTTGGTCTTTAAAAATTTGAATAGGGTCTTGTTCTACCCAACCAGATTCTGGATAAAATGGGGTAAGTTCTTTTTGAGAAACACCTTTAATATGTCCATTAGAGTCGAAAACAATGGTTCTGGTACTGGTAGTACCTTGATCGAAAGCGATTACATATTTTTTATCCATAAAATACTTTTTATAAAAATTTAAAATATAAAGAACCGAAATTATTTTGAAAGTATTATGCTTGCATAGTAAACTATTTTTTGTTTTCTATTTTTCAAAGTATGCAGAAGGCAAAGTATTCAAAAAAGATTTGTAATTTGTCTGCGATTAAAATATTAAGATTATGGCTAAAAAAGCAGATCAAACAGCATCTTTTATGGTGCGTTTTAACCAAATTATTTTTGAAGATGAAGGCGAATCCAAAGTACAATGGCGAGGAAAAGTTTCGCATGTACAAGGAGGGGAAGATGAAAGTTTTACTAATTTTAATGATGCAGTATCTTTTATACAAGAACGATTGGCAGATTTAACTGTTGAGGCCACAAAACACAAGACGCCAGAACAACAAGATTCTCTATTAAAAAAGAGTTTTTCCTTATGGAAAACGATGGCAAAAGAAGGTCCAAAAGTAATAATGGAAACCATAAAAGATCCTAGAAAGCAAGTAGCAAACTTGCAAGACCAAATAAGTTATTTAGGCGAAGATATTAAAGAGAAAGTACATATAGACCAATGGCGAAATGCTTCGCGTTCCGATTTTAATAGCATAAAAGATTCCTTAAGTGATTTAGTAACAGAAATAAAAATGCTAAATCAAAAAGTAGATGCATTAAGTAAGCCTAAATCAAAAAGAACAACAAATAAGAAGTAACTCTTTTAAATGAAGCATCTCCAGGAACGATTAATAAAATTAAAAACATTTCAAGAAAATGCAGTTATTCGCATGCAAACCTTGGGGCAATTTAATTTGTGGCTTCATAACCAGAAAATCGATTCTAAAAAATGGGGAAGAGATAAAACCGTACAACTGTTACAATATTTAATTTCTAACAGACAACGAAATGCTTTGCATAAAGAAAAAATTATGGATCACCTTTGGGAAGATGGCGATGATCGCGATTTTAAAGTAGCCTTGCATGGTGTAAATAAAGTATTAGAACCAGACAGACCTGCTAGAACCGAACCTAGTTTTGTAATACGACAAGGAATAAGTTACCAGTTAGATTTAGAGAAAGTATGGATCGATGTAGAAGCATTAGAGCAGTATATTATAATAGGAAATGAAGCTATAAATACCAATCAAGAAATATCTAAACAAGCCTATAAGGAAGCCATAAGCTTATATCAAGGCGTGTATTTGCCAAATCGTATTTTTGAAGATTGGTCTACCGAAGAAAGAGAGAAAATACAAATACTTATTCTAGGAGCCTATGTTATTTTAGCCGAATTATTACTACAAGAAAACCCTTTAGAAAGCATACGGTTGGCACAATGTGCAATAGCAATAGATAACACTTGGGAAGACGCTTATCGCTTGCAAATGCAAGCATATATTATAAAGGGAAATAGACCACAAGCAATCAAGGCATATCAAAAATGTGCAACAGTTTTAGACCAAGAATATGGTATAGACCCGTTACCAGAAACAAAAAAACTACTTCAAGAGATAGAAGCAATATAATTTTTAAAAAGAAGATTTTGCTATATACTCGGTAGCTGTATTTACAATTTCAGCAAAAGCCTTTTTGTTTTTTCCGCCACTAATTTCACAAGTAATTTCATCGTCATTAGTTTCTCCTTTAAACTTGCATTTCCCTATAGTAGATTTAAAGGAATACTTCTTGTCTTTAATTATTAAACCTCCTTTTTTATAAACTAAAAAAGAACCTTTCTTTATATTAACAAAAGGAGTAGGCTTACTGAAAATTATTTTTTTTGCTTTTCCTTTCTTATCAGTTTCAACACGCAAAACATTTAGAGCATATGGTTCGTATTTTACAATAAAATTATAAGCATTTTTTTGAAACTTTTTTAAAGCGCCATTAAAGGCACTCTCTTTTGTTGGATAAAATCGAAGTAAACTTGTTTTTGCACTTCCTACTTTAGTATCTTTAAAAGTTAATACTTGTGGAGTATTAAAATTTCCTTTTATAAAAACACCATACATAATAGTACATGAAAAACCTTTGTTGTCGCCATTGTCTTTTACGCCTAAGTGCTTGAAAATTATATCGTTTATATAAAATGTTATTTTAGAAGAGTTACTACTGTTTTCTAATTCGCTTTTTGTAGTTTCTGTAAATCTGTTAGTTTGCTTTATAATTTTTTTTAAAGATTCGTCAATTGATTTAAGATTATCATTTCTACAATTTTCACATTTCGATTTTAATTTTTTGACCGAAAAGCTATTAATACTATTTTTAAATATTGGAACTTCAGTTACGTTAGAATAGGTAGGTAATAATTCTACTTCAGCTATATCTTGAGTTTTCCAATCCCCTTTTATTGCATAAGATTCTTGCTTTTTAGCTTGTTCTTGTTTTTTTTCTTCAGCCATTTCTGGTGAAATATAATTTGTTGAAACTGCTTTAAAGTTTTTATTTCTAAAATTTGTACTTCTCCACCCATTATCTGTTTGTTCAAAATTTAATGTTCCATTAGCAACAATTCTTTTGCCTTTTTCAATTCGCTTTTTTTCTCCAGCCATTGTGTTTTCCCAAGCACCTCCACCTTTTGTGGTGTACGAAAAATCGTCTACAAACCTATTGGACCAGCCAGATGCAAACTGCGAAGCATTAATGTAAATATTCTGTTTAGTCTCTAAAATTAATTCATATTCAATTTCATATATTTTTTGACCTAAAACTTCTTTTTTTATTCCATTTTTTTTAGAAGCACCAATATATTTTAAAGCAGGTCTGTTTTTGCTTAAATAGCTTTTAAAAAAATCATCAATAGCATCTTGGTTTATTGTAGATGAGGTTTCTTGATTTACTTTATTACCACCAAACTCTTCTTTTTCCATTTTTTGCACCTCACTCATTGCATAAACAAACACAGAACCATCTGCAGTTTTAATTTTTAGATTCCCAGACGGATTCATTTCAGTAATTGTAC
>JBMZDY010000065.1:0-8617 GCA_049614585.1 Oceanihabitans sp. | reverse complement strand
TGTACTTTTGCCAAACCAAAAATTAATAATAATTAACCTAAAAAAAGATATATGGCTTTCGACATAGAAATGATAAAAAAGGTTTATAACCAAATGACAGAGCGTGTAGATGCAGCTCGCGAAGTAGTTGGTAAACCATTAACACTTTCCGAAAAAATATTATACAACCATCTATGGGATGGCAAACCTACAAGCTCTTTTACAAGAGGAAAAGATTATGTAGATTTTGCTCCAGATAGAATTGCTTGTCAAGATGCAACAGCGCAAATGGCATTATTGCAATTCATGCAAGCAGGAAAGCCTAAAGTAGCTGTGCCAACAACGGTACATTGCGACCACTTAATTCAAGCTAAAGAAGGCGCAGCAACCGATTTAAAACATGCCAATAATGTAAGTAGCGAAGTTTTCGATTTTTTAGCCTCTGTATCTAATAAATACGGAATTGGTTTTTGGAAACCAGGTGCAGGTATTATTCATCAAGTAGTACTTGAAAATTATGCATTCCCTGGTGGAATGATGATTGGTACCGATTCGCATACTGTAAACGCTGGCGGATTAGGAATGGTTGCTATTGGTGTAGGCGGTGCAGATGCTGTAGATGTAATGGCAGGAATGCCTTGGGAATTAAAATTTCCTAAATTAATTGGTGTACGTTTAACCGGAAAACTATCAGGTTGGACTGCTCCTAAAGATGTAATTTTAAAAGTAGCAGAAATTCTAACTGCAAAAGGTGGAACAGGTGCTATTGTAGAATATTTTGGCCCTGGTGCTACTGCAATGTCTTGTACTGGTAAAGGTACCATATGTAATATGGGAGCAGAAATTGGAGCTACTACTTCTACCTTTGGTTACGACGAATCTATGGAACGTTATTTACGTGCTACAGACAGAGCAGATGTAGCAGATGCTGCAAACCAAGTTAAAGATTACTTAACTGCAGATGCAGAAGTTTATGCTAACCCAGAACAATATTTCGATCAAGTAATAGATATTAATTTATCCGAATTAGGCCCTTTATTAAACGGTCCTTTTACACCAGATTTATCTACTCCTGTAGGAGAAACAATGAACGAAAAAGCAAAAGCTAACGACTGGCCATTGCAAGTAGAATGGGGGTTAATTGGTTCTTGTACCAACTCTTCATACGAAGATTTATCAAGAGCTTCTTCTATTGCACAACAAGCCTTAAATAAAGGTTTAAAAATGAAAGCAGAATTAGGTATTAATCCAGGGTCAGAGCAAGTGCGTTATACTGCAGCTCGCGATGGTATTTTAAATGTTTTTGAAAAATTAGACGCAAAAATATTTACGAATGCTTGTGGTCCTTGTATTGGGCAATGGGCTAGATATAACGACCCAAAAAATGCACCAAAAAATAGTATTGTGCATTCATTTAATAGAAATTTTGCAAAGCGTGCAGATGGAAACCCAAATACGCATGCATTTGTTGCTTCACCAGAAATTACTGCAGCTATAGCAATTTCTGGACGATTAGATTTTAATCCGCTTACCGATAAGTTGCTAAATGAAGACGGACAAGAAGTAATGTTCGACGAGCCAACAGGATGGGAGTTACCTCCAAAAGGATTTGCTGTAGAAGATGCTGGTTATGTAGAGCCAGTAACAGATGGTAGTAATGTTGTAGTTTCTGTAAATGAAACTTCAGAGCGTTTACAATTATTAACACCTTTTGCACCAATAGGAAACACAATAAACGGAGCAAAACTATTAATTAAAGCTTTTGGTAAATGTACAACAGACCACATATCTATGGCTGGACCTTGGTTACGTTTTAGAGGACATTTAGATAATATTTCTAATAACTGTTTAATTGGTGCTGTTAATGCATTTGGACAAAAAACAAATTTTGTAAAAAACCAATTAACTGGCGAATATGGTGGAGTACCAGATACAGCAAGAGCATATAAAGCTGCTGGTGTAAATACTATTGTAGTAGGAGACCATAATTATGGAGAAGGTTCTTCTAGAGAACACGCAGCAATGGAGCCGCGTCATTTAGGTGTTGCTGCTGTAATTGTAAAATCTTTTGCTCGTATTCACGAAACCAACTTGAAAAAACAAGGTATGTTAGGTTTGACTTTTGCAAATGAAGCCGATTACGATTTAATTCAAGAAGACGATACTTTTAACTTTACAGATTTAAAAGATTTTGCTCCTGGTAAACAACTAACTTTAGAGGTTGTACACGAAAACGGAAGTAAAGACATTATAATGCTTAACCATACCTATAACCAATCGCAAATAGATTGGTATAACGAAGGTTCTGCATTAAACTTAATTAAAAAAGAAAACAACGCTTAACTATTAGCTTGTTTAAATATAAAACTCCTGACTTGAATAACATTCAAGAATTCAGGAGTTTTTTTTTGTAACACATTTATCTTTTAAAGATATTACTATTATATTTATACAAAAATAGCAAAACTATATGAAAGCCATTTGGTTTTTTGAAGACGTAAACTTGTTTAAAATTCTTTGTCCGCATAAATTTAAAGCGTACAAAAACAATCATGAATTTGATGCATATAAGAAAAAGGACTACATCTATTTTGAACAAGACTCTGCAAATAAAATTTATTTAATAGAAAAAGGGAAAGTAAAAATTGGTTATTATAACGAAACAGGAGACGAAGTAGTAAATGCAATTTTAACCAAAGGAGAGCTATTTGGAGAAAAAGCAATTCTGGGCGAAAATAAAAGAAGTGAATTTGCGCAATCTATAGATAATACTACGTCTATATGCCCAATAGGAGTAGAGACTATGCACGATTTAATGCGAAATAACCAAACCTTTAGTTTTAAGGTTTATAGATTTATAGGCTTTAAATTTAAAAAGCTAGAGCGTAGATTACAGTTATTACTATTTAAAGATACCAAAACTAGGCTATTAGAATTTTTAGATGAATTATGTGAAGATTATGGCTACAATTGCGATAAAACTGGCGACCATGTAATTATTCATCCATACACACAAAAAGATATTGCTTCGCTAATTGGTACTTCTAGACCTACGCTTAATATACTTTTAAATGAATTAAAAGAAGAAAATTATTTAGATTTTAATAGGAAAGAAATACGAATAATTAAAAAAAATGCTTAATGTTAGCTAGCTAACATTTTAAAAAAAGGACATCCATTATTTTTGAAGTATTAAACTTTAAAAATATAATATGATGATTAGAAAAATTTTTTTGGCAGTAATAACATTAGCTATGTTTGCTGCTTGTAGCTCAGATGATGATAATTCAATCGCAACATCAACCTTAACATTAAACTTTACAGGATTAGAAGATTTAGGCCCAAATTCGGTTTACGAAGGTTGGATAATTGTAGATGGATCTCCTGTTTCTACAGGAGTATTTACAAGTGTAACTTTCCCACAAACATTTCCAATTGCAACCTCGCAATTAAATGCAGCAACAAAGTTTGTCTTGTCTATAGAACCTGTTAATGATACAGACCCTGCACCAAGTGCTATTAAAATTTTAGCTGGAGATTTTTTAGGAACTTCTGCTAGTGTAGATACTGGTATAATTGCAGATTTTTCAAATATTAACGGGCAATATATATTAACTACACCTTCTACAAATAGTAGTACAGACAATAATAAAGGCGTTTGGTTTCTAGATCCTACTGGTGCTCCAGATCCTACTTTAACTTTACCAACTTTACCAACAGGTTGGAAATACGAAGGATGGGCTATTATTAATGGAACTCCAATATCATCTGGTAGATTCGATGCAGCTTCAGGAGCAGATGCAGATGGAAACCCATTTGCTGGAACAGATAATACAATGCTTCCACCTTTTCCTGGCGAAGATTTTATAATGGGGAATCCTAATGGTGTAGATTTAGCAATGGCAACGCATATAGCGAAAATTGTTGTTTCAATAGAGCCAGAACCAGATAATAGCGTAAACCCGTTTTTGTTAAAACCTTTGGTTGGTGAAGACTTAACAGAAAATGCTGCAACAGCACCTACATTACATAACCTTTCGGGAAGCTTACCTTTTGGTACAGTTACTAGATAAAAAATAAATTAAAAAAGTGAGATGCAAATGTTGTATCTCACTTTTTTAATAGCTATTTTTTGTTATTTTTTTATGTCTTAATTTATACTGCTCAATCATTTTACGTCTAAAAGAGCGTTCTGCTTGGTATAGAATAACTGTTTTTTTTGCAGAAATAACGTTTAGTAAATTGTTTACAAAATTAGTTTCTAATTCTTGCTTTTGCTTTTCTATAGCTAACATATCTAACAGTAGTTTTTTTGCTTCTGTTTCTGTTAAACCTTCTATTTTGTTTTCTTTCTTTTTGTTATAAGATTTTTCACGTAGCTCTTGCTCTTTCGCTTCCTTTTTATTGTAAATAGGCCAAAATACCTCTGCTTCTTTTTCGGTTAAATTTAACTGCTCCGTTAAATGTGCTATTTTTAATGCTTTAATTTTTTCTTTATCTAGTTTTTGTGAAAATGTAGATATAGAAACAAAAAGACTTAGTATAAGTATATAGGTTGTTTTCATAGTATTTGTTAATCTAAAATTAAATCGGTTTCTTCCAGCGAGTCTAAATAATAATTTAACGTTTCTTCGTTTAAATTATATTGTATAAAGTTGGTTTCGTTTAATTCGTTGGTAGCAAACAAATCGGTTATTTCATTCGTTTCTGCATGATTAATTATATAATTTTCTACGGTTTGAAATTCTAAAGATTCGAAACCTGTTTTTGTATTAAACAGAAAAATATTTAATAAAATAACTATAGTTGCTGCTATACTAGATATAAATAAAAGCTTGTTTTTAGTGCTTAACCGAACAACTTTTGTATGCTTTTTTGGTAATGCATTACTTTTAAAATTTTTAAAATAATCTTGTGGTACTACAAAACCGGATTCCTTATTGTTTTGGGTTTTATTAGAGTGAACAAGAGTATTTACTTTAAAGTTTTTAAAGTAATCTTTTGGTGTTGTAAAACCAGAATTTTGTATGTTATTTAAATCTTTATGCATTGTTTTTATAAGACTATAAATTCTTGAAAAGGTTTAATTATTTTTTAAATAAGCTTCTATTTTTTTAGAAGCTATATGGTAAGAAGCTTTTAAAGCGCCTTCGCTAGTTTCTAATATTTCTGCCATTTCCTTGTATTTTATATCTTCAAAATATTTCATATTAAATACTATTTGTTGTTTTTCTGGCAAGGTTGCAATGGCTTTTTGTAATTTTAATTGCAGAGCGTTGCCTTCAAAATATACATCTGCTTGTAAGTTATTTATTGCTAGTTCTTGAATTTCTTCGTTTGTAACTTGTAATCGTTTTGCTTTTTTATTTATAAACGTTATTGCTTCGTTAGTAGCAATTCTATACATCCAGGAATATAACTTGCTATCGCCTTTAAAGTTTGCAATGTTTTTAAATATTTTTATAAAGGTATTTTGAAGTACATCGTCTGTATCGTCGTGCGATTTTACAATGTGTCTTATATGCCAATATAAGCGTTCTTTATATTGCGTAACGAGAGTGTTAAAAGCTTGTTCTTTGCTTTTTTCTGCTTGTAATTGTTGTAAAAAAATAGCCTCTGTTTTCACAAATTTGTTTTGTATTGGACTATATTTTATGGTGAAAGTTTAATTGTTATTCAAAACTTTGCATATCTACTAGTTTTTTATAAACACCATTTTTAGCTATTAGTGCATTATGGGTACCTTGCTCGGCAATTTCACCTTTTTGCATAACTATTATTTCGTCGGCATTTTGAATGGTAGATAGTCTATGTGCTATAACAATAGAAGTCCTGTTTTTCATCATATTTTCTAGAGCAACCTGTACTAGACGTTCGCTTTCGGTATCTAATGCAGAAGTAGCTTCATCTAAAATCATTATTGGCGGATTTTTTAAAACGGCTCTTGCAATGCTTAATCGTTGTTTTTGTCCTCCCGAGAGTTTATTTCCAGAGTCTCCAATATTGGTTTCTATACCTTGTGGTAGGTCTTTAACAAATTCCCATGCATTTGCTATTTTTAAAGCATCTATAACTTCTGCTTCTGTTGCGTTAAGCTTACCTAGTAGAATATTATTTTTTACAGTATCGTTAAATAATATAGAGTCTTGGGTTACTAAGCCCATTAGACCACGTAACGACTTTTTGGTAAGTTCTCGTATGTCTTTGTTGTCTATGGTAATAGTGCCTTTAGTAACATCGTAAAAACGGGTTACTAAGTTTGCTATGGTAGATTTACCACTTCCAGATTGCCCAACAAGAGCAACCGTTTTTCCTTTAGGAACATGAACACTAAAATCTTTTAATACTAGATCTTCTTCGTATTTAAAAGATATGTTATTGAGTTTTATTGCCGAAGTGAAATCTTGTTTAGCAATTGCATTTGGTTGGTCTTCTAATGGCGAATCGGTATTTAATATTTCTAATACACGCTCTGCAGCAGCATTTCCTTTTTTTACACTATAACTAGCTTTGCTTATCGCTTTTGCAGGTGTTAATATATTGTACGCTAATCCCATATATGCAATAAAAGAACTGCCATCTAATGTGCCTTCTACCAATACCATTTTACCACCATACCACAGTAGTATAGCAATTACAGAGATTCCTAAAAATTCGCTTGTTGGCGAAGCAAAATTTTGACGATTTAATAATTTATTTGAAAAATGAAATAATCGATTGGTTGAAGCTTTAAATTTATTTGAAAATATTTCTTCGCCATTAAAACCTTTAATAACTTTTAAACCACCAAGAGTTTCTTCAATAATAGATAAAAAAGCCCCTTTTTCTTTTTGAACACGATCGGATTTTTTCTTTAAACTCTTTCCAATTCTCGATATAATAAAACCAGATATAGGAATAAATATAAATACAAAAACGGTAAGTTTTACACTTATAATTAGCATCATAATTATGGTAAAAACAATGGTTAGAGGTTCTCGTACTATTAATTCTAATATTGATAAAAAAGAGCCTTGAATTTCTTGTACATCTGTTGTAATTCTAGCTAGTGTATCACCTTTACGTTTTTCAGAAAAAAATGCAATAGGAAGATTGGTAATTTTATTAAATATAGTATCTCTTAAATCTTTTAAAACCCCATTTCGTAAAAAGGTAATAAAATACATTGCTAAATAATTAAAAATGTTTTTTAAAAAAAAGAGTATAATTACTAAACCAATAACAAGTAATAATGCTTTAGATGCATCGCCAAGAGCATACTCGTTTACTTGATAAGCAAGGTAATCTTTGTAAAAATCTTTTAAATTAGAGATTCCAGAATAAACAGGTTTTACTATTGGTTTTACTTTATCTTTTTCAAATAATATGTCTAGCATTGGTATTAATGCTATAAACGAAAGTGCGCTAAACAAAGCATAAAAAATATTACAAATAATATTTAATATTGCATAGTTTTTATAGGGCTTAGCAAAGCGTAGAATTTGTTTAAAGTAATCCATTAATTTAATTTCAAGTCTTTTATGATAGCTTCTATTTTGTTATTTAATTCCGCTTCGGTTTCTATAAAAGCATCGGTGTTTTTTAAAGCTGTATTTACACTAATATAAAACTTTATTTTTGGTTCGGTTCCACTTGGGCGTAATGCTATTTTACTTCCGTCTTCGGTATAGTAAATAAGCACATTAGATTTTGGGACTTCTATGCTGTGGGTTTCGTGATTTTGAAGGTTTTTTGCAATTGATAATTGATAGTCTTCTATTAAAACAACTTTCGAACCATTCACTTCTGTTAATGGGTTTTCTCTAGCATTCACCATCATGGTTTTAATTTCCTGTGCGCCTTCTATACCTTTTTTTGTAATAGAAATAAGGTGTTCTTTATATAAATCGTGTTTTACATACAATTTAATAAGTTCGTTATAAATAGAGCTACCGTTGGCTTTTGCTTGAGCTGCAATTTCGCATACTAATAAAGCGGAAGTTACTGCATCTTTATCGCGTACAAAATCGCCTACCATGTATCCAAAACTTTCTTCGCCGCCACCAATAAAGTCAAGTTTTGGAAAGTCTTTTATCATTTTTGCAATCCATTTAAACCCAGTTAATCCAATTTTGCAATCTACTTGGTAAGCGTCTGCTAAAACTTGTACCATTGGTGTAGAAACTATGGTAGTTGCAACAAACTCTTTTCCTTTTAGTTTGTTGTTTTGTTGCCATTGCTTTAATAAAAAATCGGTCATTAAAACCATGGTTTGGTTACCGTTTAGCAGTAACATGTTTCCAGATAAATCTCGAACAGCAATACCAATTCTGTCACTATCTGGATCGGTTCCTATTACTAGATCTGCCTGTACAGAATCTGCTAATTCTAAAGCCATTTTTAAAGCTTCAGGCTCTTCTGGATTTGGCGATTTTACAGTTGGAAAATCACCATTAGGTTCGCTTTGTTCTTCTACAATATTTAGATGCTTATATCCAGCACGTTTTAAGGTTTCGGGTAATATGGTAATAGATGTGCCGTGTAAAGATGTAAATACTACGTTTAAATTGTTTTTTGCTTCGGTTGTGGTATTAAAGCTTCCGTTTTTTATAGCGGCATCTATGAATGCATCATCTATTTCTTTTCCTATATTTTTAAT
>JBMZDY010000064.1:0-8741 GCA_049614585.1 Oceanihabitans sp. | reverse complement strand
TAATTCTTTGTTAAATTTGCACGTTCTTTGTAATAAATGGCAATATTTTTGATTATCATTCATAGAATATTTATCTTCATTTAAAAAAAAAGAATATTATCAAAAAAAAAGGAAAAAAAATATTAAAATGGCTAGGGTATATTATACTCTTTTTACTACTGATTAGTATTTTGCTTTCTGTTCCTGCTATACAAACAAAGTTAGGAAGATATGTTACAAACTCAATTAATGAAGATTTTGGTACAAACCTTACTATTGAAAAAGTAGATTTATCCTTTTTAGGAAGTGTTCAGCTAAAAGATGTTCAAATTAGAGACCATCATAAAGACACATTAATCTTTGTAAAAAAACTAAGAACTACACTTTTAAACGCTAAAAGAGTTTTAGATAATGAAGTGTCTTTAAAAGACATTTCTTTAGATGGTGTAGATTTTTATATGAAAACTTACAAAGGAGAAGAAAACGACAATTTATCTGTGTTTATAGATAGTTTTGATGATGGAAAACCAAGAGATTCTTTGTCTAATTCATTTATCTTAAAATCATCTAACGTATATGTTAATGAGTTAAATTTTAAATTGATAGATGCAAATAAAAAAGATTCTTTAAACTACGCTGTAAAAAATGCTGGTGGTAATTTACAAGATTTGTCAATTATAGGACCAAACTTTTCATCAAAAATTAGAGGCCTGTATTTTGTAGATGAAAATGGGTTGAATATTTCTAATTTAACTACAGATTTTTCGTACTCTAAAACAGCAATGCATTTTAAAAATACAACACTACAAACCAGAAATACAGACATTAAAGGAGATATTCATTTTAAATATAAAAGAGAAGACCTGTCTGATTTTACAAATAAAGTACAAGTAGTTGCTAAATTCGATCATGCAAGTATTGCATTGCAAGAAATTAATACTTTTTATAACGAATTTGGGCGCAACCAAAGAGCAGTTTTTACTACCAATATTTCTGGAACATTAAATAACTTAAACGTAAATAACTTAAATTTAAATACAAGTTCTAAAACAAAAATAAATGGAAACTTTAATTTTAAAAACCTCTTTAATGCTGCCGAGAATAACTTCTCTATGCAAGGAGATTTTAGTAGACTTGCATCGAACTATAAAGATTTAAAAGCTTTACTTCCAAATGTTTTAGGCGAATCGATACCATCTATTTTTGATAAATTAGGCGATTTTGAAATGACAGGTAAAACACATGTTACTACCTCTAAAATAACCGCAAATTTAGATATGAATACTAGTTTGGGTTATGTAGTTTCTAATTTAGAATTAAATAAAATCGACGATATCGATAATGCTACCTACAAAGGAAATATTATTTTAGACGAATTTAATTTAGGTCTTTTTGTAGACGATGCTAACCTAAATACAACATCGCTAAATCTAGATGTAGATGGCTCTGGTTTTACCCAAGAAAACATAAACACCAAAATTATTGGAGACGTATATAGCTTAAACTATAACCATTATACCTATCAAAATATTGCGGTTTCAGGAAATTTAGAAAACAAAATATTTAATGGGCAAATAGATTCCCAAGACAAAAACCTAGATCTTAATTTTAACGGATTAGTAGATTTTTCTAAAGAAATTAACGATTTCGATTTTGTAGCCAATGTAGATTATGCAAATTTAAAAGCATTAAATTTTATTAAAAACGATAGCCTTGCAATATTTAAAGGTATTGTAGATATGAAAATGAAAGGCACTACATTAAATAATGCAGTTGGTAGTGTAACCTTTAACGATACGTATTATAAAAACCAAAACGACGAATATTTTTTCGATGATTTTGCGGTAACCTCTTCCTTTCAAGAAAATATAAGATATATAAAAGTAAACTCGCCAGATATTATTGAAGGGCAAATGAGTGGTGTTTTTTTAATAGAAAATATAGATAAGTTAATGTTAAATGCTATAGGTAGTATTTACACAAATTACATTCCCTTTCCAGTAGAAACCAACCAATATGTAGATTTTAATTTTAAAATTTATAATAAAATTGTAGAGGTTTTTGTACCAGAACTAAAGCTTGGAAAAAACACCTTTGTAAAAGGTCGAGTAGAGAGCGACGAAAAAGAGTTTAAATTAACTTTTAAATCGCCAAAAATAGAATGGCTAGACTATTTTGCAAATACTATAGAATTACAAGTAGATAATAAAAATCCATTATTTAATACTTATGTAGAAGTAGATAGTTTGCATACCAATTTTTATAATGTTTCTAAATTTAATTTAATTAATGTAACGGTAAACGATACGCTTTTTATGCGTTCGGAATTTAAAGGAGGAAAAAATAATAACGATTTATTTAACCTTAGTTTTTACCATACAAAAAACCAAGAAAATCAATCGGTTGTAGGGTTTAAAAAATCAGATATAACCGTTAAAAATAATACCTGGTATATTAATAAAAATACAAATAAATATAATAAAGTAGCATTCGATAATGCTTTCGAAAATTTTAATATAGACCAGTTTTTAATAACGCATAATGAAGAAGAAATAAAGCTATCTGGATTAATACAAGGAGCAAATACCAAAGATGTAAAGTTAAATTTTAAAAACGTACATCTCGAAAATATTACACCAAATATAGAAGATTTAACGCTAAAAGGCATTGTTAATGGTACACTAGATGTGTTGCAGCAAAACGGAAATTATTTGCCGCAATCTAAAATAAGTATCGATAATTTAGAAGTAAATAATAAAATATTAGGCTCTTTTAATGCCAATATTACCGGAAACCAATCCTTAACAAATTATACACTAAACGCTACAATAAAAGACGATTTAGAAAAATCGTTTAGCGCACAAGGAATAGTAGATGTATCTCAAAAATCGCCATATATAGATGTAGATGTGTTATTAAAAGACTTTGGTTTACAACCAATAAACCCTTTCCTAGAAGGAGTTTTAAGAGATATTCGAGGCCAAGTTACAGGAGCAGTAAAAGTTTCTGGAAACCTTAACAAGCCAAATATAAATGGGCAATTAGAACTTAATAAAGGCGGTTTAGGAATTCCAGAATTAAATGTAGATTATGCATTTGCAGATAAATCTTCAGTGAGTTTACAAAACCAAAGTTTTATTTTTAATGCAATAGATTTAACCGATACGGTTTACAATACCAAAGCAAAACTAAACGGTAGTTTAAGCCATACAAATTTTAACGATTGGAGCCTGGATATAGATTTAGAAACCAATAGACTGTTAGTGCTTAATACCAAAGAAGCAGAAGACCAATTGTATTATGGAACTGGGTTTGTTGGTGGAAAAGCAACTATTGTAGGACCAGCAAATCAACTTCGAATTGCAGTAACTGGAGAAACCAAAAAGGGAACTGTATTTGTAATTCCATTAAACGAAAACGAGTCGTTTGGCGATAATACTTATATAAATTTTTTAAGCCCAGAAGAAAAAGAAGCGAAGCAAAAAGGATATACCTTAGACAATAGAGAGATTTCTGGTCTAGAATTAGATTTTAACATACTAATTACTCAAGATGCCGAAATTGAAATTGTAATGGATAAAGAAAGTGGTAGTACCATTCGAGGCAAAGGCGAAGGAGAGATTTTAGCAGAAATAAACACCAACGGAAAGTTTAAAATGTATGGTGATTTTGTTGTGTTCGAAGGTGTCTATAATTTTAGATATGGTGGCGTGCTTCAAAAAGATTTTAGTGTAATTCCAGGTGGTACATTAGCATGGAATGGCGTCCCATCAGAAGCAGATATAGATATACAAGCAGTATATAGCACACAAGCAAATCCTACACCATTATTAGACTCTCCAATAAATAGACAAATACCAGTAAATTTAATATTGCACCTTTTTGGAGAACTAGAAAAGCCAGATCCAGATTATAATTTTGTATTCCCAACTTTAAGTTCCACCTTAAGATCTGAATTAGATTACCGGTTAGAATCTAAAGACGAAAGATCTAACCAAGCACTTTATTTAATAGCAACAGGAGCATTCTCTAGTGGTTTAAGTGCGCTTAACTTAAATGGTACCATAGAAGAAAGATTAAACGGAATAATTAACGGTTTGCTATCTAATGGCGACAATAAATTTCAAGTTGGTTTAAATGTAGAATTAGGCGAAAACCGTCCAGACTATCAATCCGATGATAAGCTAGGTGTAACCTTGCAAACCAATATTAGCGAACGCATTCGAGTAAACGGAAAAGTAGGTGTGCCAATAGGAGGTGTAAACGAAACCGTAATAGCAGGCGATGTACAAATCGATTTCTTATTAAATGAAGAAGGAACACTAACCGCTAAAGTATTTAATAGAGAAAATAGTATTCGAAATTTCGGAGAAGAAATAGGCTATACACAAGGCTTAGGTATAGCATATAGTGTAGATTTCGATTCCTTTAAAGAGTTAATTAACATAATATTTAAAGGAAAAAAGAAAATGAACCAAGAAAAAGAAGAAGCCAAAAAGAAAGAAGAAGAATCTAAAACACCAGATTTTATAGGATTTAAAAAGAAAAACGATTCTATAAATTAACCTGTAAATTATTTATAATAAAATATGATTTTGGTTCGCTGTTTTCTAAATATTCTTTACTAGATTTACTTAATAATAATACAATAAATGGCAAAACCCATTAAAAAAATTGGTGTAATGACATCTGGAGGAGACGCTCCAGGAATGAACGCAGCAATTCGATCGGTTGTTAGAACATGCGCTTATTATAACATAGAATGCGCAGGAATTTATCGTGGCTATGAAGGGATGATAGATGGCGATTTTAAACACCTAAATGCACGAAGCGTAAAAGGCATAATAAATAAAGGCGGCACGATATTAAAATCGGCAAGAGCAGCAGCGTTTCGAACAAAAGCAGGACGCAAAAAAGCTTACCAAGCTTTAAAAAGCCAAAACATAGACGCATTAGTAACAATAGGTGGCGATGGTACATTTACAGGAGCATTAATATTTAACGAAGAATTTGGGTTCCCAGTTATAGGAATTCCAGGAACAATAGACAATGATATTTTTGGAACCACGCATACTTTAGGTTATGATACCGCATTAAATACAGTAGTAGATGCAATAGATAAAATTAGAGATACAGCTAGCTCGCATAATAGATTATTTTTTGTTGAAGTAATGGGAAGAGACGCAGGTCATATAGCATTAAATACTGGAGTAGGAGCTGGAGCAGAAGAAATTTTAATCCCCGAAGAAGATTTAGGTTTAGATCGATTATTAGAATCTTTAAAAAGAAGTAAATTATCTGGAAAATCTTCTAGTATTGTAGTTGTTGCAGAAGGGGATAAAACCGGAAAAAATGTATTTGAATTAAAAGATTATGTAGAAGAAAACATGCCAGAATACGAAGTACGTGTATCGGTTTTAGGGCATATGCAACGTGGTGGTTCACCATCTTGTTTCGATAGAGTTCTAGCAAGTAGAATGGGAGTAAAAGCAGTAGAAAGCTTACTAGAAGGAAAATCTAATTTTATGGTTGGGCTTATTAACGATAAAATTGCCTTAACACCTCTAGAACAAGCTGTAAAAGGAAAATATAAAATAAACGAAGAATTAATTAGAGTGTCAGATATAATGACCATTTAAATAATATTTATGATTAAAATAGGAATTAACGGTTTTGGTAGAATAGGTAGACTAGCTTTACGTACCGCAATAGAAAGAGAAGGAGTAGAAGTTGTAGCAATTAACGATTTATTAGAAGTAGAGTACCTTGCATACTTATTTAAATACGACTCTGTACATGGTCGTTTTAAAGGTAAGGTAGAAGCTAAAAACGGAAAGCTTATTGTAAATAATAAGGAAATTAGAGTAACCGCAGAGCGTAATCCTGCAGACATACAATGGAATCAAGTAGGCGCAAATTACATTTTAGAATGCACAGGTTTTTTTAATACTATAGAAAAAGCAAATGCACATTTACAAGATTCTGGTGTAAAGCGAGTATTGCTTTCGGCACCTTCAAAAGATGCGCCAATGTTTGTAATGGGAGTAAACCATAAAAACATGCAGGCAACGCAAAAAATAGTCTCTAATGCTTCTTGTACTACCAATTGTTTAGCACCAATAGTAAAAATTATAAACGATAATTTTGGTTTCGCCGAAGGCTTAATGACAACGGTTCATGCAGCTACCTCTACTCAAAAAACGGTAGATGGTCCATCTAGTAAATGGACAAGAGGACGTGCGGCCATGAATAATATAATACCAACTAGTACTGGTGCTGCTAAAGCTGTAGCTAAAGTAATTCCAAGTATAGAAGGAAAGTTAACAGGAATGGCGTTTCGAGTGCCTACTGCAAATGTATCTGTAGTAGATTTAACCGTAAAAACTGTAAAAGAAACTTCTTTAGAAGAAATTACTGCAGCAATAAAAAAAGCTTCCGAAAATGAGTTTAATGGTATCGTTGGTTTTGAAACCGATCCATTAGTGTCTCAAGATTTTGTAAGCGATTCACGAACTACCATTTTTGATAGTTCTGCATCTATAGAATTAAATGCTAATTTCTTTAAATTAGTAACTTGGTACGATAACGAATTTGGCTATGCCAATAAACTAGTAGACTTAGCAGTATACGCTTCAACTTTAGATTAAAATGATTTTAATAGTAGATAGTGGCTCTACAAAATGCGATTGGATTGCAGTAGACCAAAACGGGAAGCAATGCTTTGAAAAAGTAAGAACAAAAGGGCTAAATCCTGCAATTCTTTCCGATAAAAAACTAAAAAAAAATATTAAAGAAAGTGCACTTTTAATGCAACATAAAAAAGAGATAACAAATATCTTCTTTTATGGTGCAGGTTGTGGTACCGAAAATCCAAGAAAACTATTAAAAATGGTGTTGCAATCGGTTTTTAAAAAAGCTAATATTGAAGTACAAGAAGATACCATGGCAGCTGTTCGTGCTACATTAAATACAAAAAACGAAGCTGCTATTGTTTGTATTCTAGGAACCGGTTCTAATTGTAGTTATTTCGATGGGGAAAAATTACATCAAAAAGTCGATTCTCTTGGATATATTATTATGGATGATGCGTCTGGAAATTATTATGGCAAGCAACTACTTCGCGATTATTATTTTAACCATATGCCTAAAAATATTAGAGCAGATTTTGAAAGTAAATATAATCTAGAGGCAGATTTTATAAAGTATAAACTATACAAAAAACCCAACCCTAATGCGTATTTAGCATCTTTTGCAGAATTTTTATTCTTAAATAAAGAATCTAAATATATTTCTAAAATAATAAAAAAAGGAATAAAAATATTTACTAAAAATATGATTTTCCAGCATGCAGATGTGTTAAAGCAAGTGCCAGTACATTTTGCAGGATCAATAGCATATTTTGCTCAAGACGAAATAAAAGCGGTTGCTAAAAAATATGGTTTTAAAGTAGGTAATTTTGAACAAAGACCAATAGAAGGCTTGGTAAAATACCATGTTAACAATTTAGTTTAATCTCGTTTTTTAGAAAGCATTTCTAAATATAAAGCTTCTACTTTACTTCTTGCCCAAGGTGTTCTGCGTAAAAATTTTAAACTCGATTTTATAGAAGGATCATGTGTAAAACAGCGAATGTTTATATTATATCCTAGATATTCCCAGCCATAACGCGCTTCAAGTTCTATTAAAATTTGTTCTAATTTAATGCCATGTAATGGGTTGTTTGCTTGTTTTTCCATGATTATTCTAGAAGCGATTTAATTTTAACTGCTTTTTCAAAATGATTAAGCTTATGAGTAGAAATCCACCAAGTAGCAGCTTCCATTAAAAGTTTTGGGTTGTCGTTTTTATTAGAAAAAAAAGCATAAAAGGAGAGTCCAACCTGGTCTCCTTTTTGTTGTATTTTTTTATTGCAAACAGCAATAATTTTTTCTTTTAGTTCTATGGTCATGTAATGCTAATTTTGCCTTCTATTTCTACTCGATGGCCTTCTGTTTTTATTTTTATTGGACTGGTTATTCGTTTTGTTATTACGATTTCTATTTCTAGAATTCGAATTTCTAGATTGTCCTTGTTGCTTTTTCTTTGGTGCATTTGGTTCGTTAGGATCTGGTTCAAATCCTTCTAAAGTTTCCGAAGAAATTTTAAGTCCAACCAATTTTTCTATATCTTTTAAATAACCCAATTCTTCGGTACATACTAAAGATATGGCTTCCCCTTTTGCGCCTGCACGACCTGTTCTTCCTATTCTATGTACATAGTCTTCCGATATGTTTGGGATTTCAAAATTTATTACATGTGGTAATAATGGAATATCTAAACCACGTGCTGCAATATCTGTAGCGACTAAAACGCTTATTGTACGGTTTTTAAATCCTGCTAATGCTTTGGTTCTTGCACCTTGGCTTTTGTTTCCATGAATTGCAGCTGCCGATATGTTTGCAGCAAGCATTTTTTTGGTTAATTTATTTGCACCATGTTTTGTTCTTGTAAATACCAATACTTGGTTCCATTGTCCATCTAGAATTAACTTTAGTATTAATGCTGTTTTTTTGCTTTTTGCAACGCGATAAACTTTTTGGTTAATAGCATCTACTGTAGAATTTTCTGGTGTTACTTCTACTTGAACGGGTTTATGTAATATGCTATTGGCTAGTTTTTTTATTTCTTTAGAAAATGTAGCCGAAAACATTAAGTTTTGTCTTCGATCTGGCATTAGTTTCATAACGCGCTCTATATCTCTTAAAAAACCCATATCTAGCATG
>JBMZDY010000063.1:0-8820 GCA_049614585.1 Oceanihabitans sp. | reverse complement strand
CCCGCGACCCCCACCTTGGCAAGGTGATGCTCTACCCCTGAGCTACTTTCGCAGTTTTTTAAGAACAAGTCTGTTTTAAAACAGACAAACAATATTGCTATTGCAGTTGCAAATTTAAAATATTTCTAGGAACTGCAAAGCCTTTTTAAAAAATAATTTAATTTATTTTTATGCTCGCTTTTTCTTAACCAACATTCTTTTTATTTCATTAAGCTTCATTAATGCCTCTACAGGTGTAAGTGTATCAATATCAATGTGTAATATTTCATCTTTAATTTCTTCTAATAATGGATCGTCTAAATTAAAGAAACTTAATTGCATTTCATCTTTTAAAGATTTTACTTTATCTGTAAGTTCTTCGCTAGAATGCGATTTTTCTAATTTCTTTAAAATCTTATTTGCACGATGTAATACTTGTTGTGGCATTCCAGCCATTTTAGCTACATGAATTCCAAAACTATGTTCACTTCCTCCTGCAACTAACTTACGTATAAATAATACATTATCTTTTAATTCTTTAACCGAAACATTAAAATTCTTTATTCTAGAAAATGTTTCCGTCATTTCATTTAACTCATGATAATGGGTTGCAAATAGAGTTTTTGGTTTTGCTGGATGCTCGTGTAAATACTCACTAATTGCCCAAGCTATAGAAATACCATCGTAAGTACTGGTACCTCTTCCTATTTCGTCTAACAAGACCAAACTTCTATTACTTATATTATTTAAAATAGATGCTGTTTCATTCATTTCTACCATAAAAGTAGATTCTCCCATAGAGATATTATCGCTCGCTCCTACTCGTGTAAATATTTTATCTACCAATCCTATTCTTGCCGCTTTTGCAGGTACAAAACTTCCCATTTGTGCTAACAATACAATTAATGCTGTTTGGCGTAAAATAGCAGACTTACCAGACATGTTTGGTCCAGTAATCATGATGATTTGCTGGGTTTCTCTATCTAAAAACACATCGTTAGCGATATAAGGCTCACCAATTGGTAATTGCTTTTCTATAACTGGGTGACGACCATCTTTAATTTCTAATTCCTGAGTAGCATCCATAATAGGATAGCTATACTTATTGTCTTTTGCCAATTGTGCAAAACCTGCTAAGCAGTCTAACTGCCCAATTACAAATGCATTTTGTTGTACAGGCTTAATATATTGATTCATCCAACCTACCAATTCGGAAAACAATTGCTGTTCTATGGCTAGAATTTTCTCTTCTGCACCTAATATTTTACTTTCGTATTCTTTAAGCTCTTCCGTTATATAACGCTCTGCATTTACTAAAGTTTGCTTACGTATCCACTCTTCTGGTACTTTGTCTTTATGTGTATTTCTTACTTCAATATAATAACCAAACACATTGTTTGATGCTATTTTAAGCGATGTAATTCCAGTACGTTCACTTTCTCTTTGCAACATGTTATCAAGATATGCTTTTCCAGAAGTTGATAAAGCTCTTAATTCGTCTAGTTCTGTTGAATATCCTGCTGCAATTGTACTTCCTTTTAAAACATTTACTGGAGCATCTTCATTAAGTATGGTTTTAATTTTTTCACGTAACACATCGCAATTCTGTAGCTTATCTCCTATTATTTTTAGAGATTCATTATCGCAACTTAACGATAACGCCTTTATTGGCAGGATAGCCTCTAAAGAATTTTTAAGCTGAATTACTTCTCGCGGATTTACCTTTCCTGTAGCAACTTTAGATATTAAGCGCTCAATATCTCCTATATGCTTTATGTGATTCTGTATTTTTTGAAGAGTCGCTTTATTTTTTGTAAAGTATGCTACTACTTCATGACGCAGTTTTATTTTTTCTACATTTTTTAATGGCAATGCTAACCAACGTTTTAATAAACGTCCTCCCATTGGAGAAATGGTTTTATCTATTACTTGTAAAAGTGTAACGGCGTTATTATTAGTAGAATTATAAAGCTCTAAATTTCGAATAGTAAATCGGTCCATCCAAACATAATCGTCTTCTGCAATTCTAGAAATAGAGGTTATATGTTGTAATTTGTTATGTTGCGTTTCACCTAAATAATGCAATATAGAACCCGAAGCTATTATACCTTCGTGTAAATCTGCAACACCAAAACCTTTAAGGGTTTTTGTATTAAAATGCTTGGTAAGTGTTTCGTTTGCATAATCGGTTTGATACACCCAATCTTCGATATAAAAAGTATGAAAATCGGTTCCAAAAGTATCGTTAAAAAGTGTTCTTTTTTGTTTAGACACCAATACTTCGCTTGGGCTAAAATTTTGCAATAATTTATCTATATACTCTGCATTTCCTTGCGAGGTTAAAAACTCGCCTGTAGAAATATCTAAAAAAGAAATTCCTATTCTATTTTTTTCAAAATAAACCGAACATAAAAAATTATTCGATTTAGAAACTAAAACCTCATCATTTAAAGCAACACCAGGAGTAACCAACTCGGTAACGCCTCGTTTTACAATAGTTTTGGTTTGTTTTGGATCTTCCAACTGATCGCAAATTGCAACTCGCTCACCTGCTTTTACTAATTTAGGCAAATAGGTATTTAACGAATGATGCGGAAAACCAGCAAGTTCAATTTCGCTTTCACTTCCTGCTCCACGCTTGGTTAATATAATACCTAAAATTCCTGCGGTTTTAATTGCATCTGCACCAAAGGTTTCATAAAAATCTCCAACACGAAACAACAATAAAGCGTCTGGATACTTTGCTTTTATAGCATTGTATTGCTTCATTAAAGGGGTTACTTTTTTTGCTTTTTTTGCCAAGAGTAAAAGTGTTATTTTTGCTGTAAATGTAAGATTGCTAATGTACTTAATATTTTAATTTTTTTAGAATAGAAAACAGCAGAAGTTATATACATTTGTTCACAAAATTAAAGACAATTGTCATTCCGACTGTAATGTGGAATTTCTTAAATAGATTTATCGCCTTTGCTCGAAATAACATACTATTAAACCATGCGTAAACTAAAAAACAGCGAATTAGACAGATTAAGTGTTGCGGATTTTAAGTCTTCAACAAAAACACCAATAATTATTGTGCTAGACAATATTAGAAGCTTAAACAATATTGGTTCTGTTTTTAGAACGAGTGATGCTTTTTTAGTTGAAAAAATTTATCTCTGCGGAATCACAGCTACTCCACCACATAAAGACATACACAAAACAGCATTAGGAAGCACAGACACAGTTGCTTGGGAATATGCCGAGAACACGATAGAATTAGTTGAAAAACTAAAAGCTGAAAATGTAAAAATATGTGCTATTGAACAAGCAGAAAACGCAACCATGCTTAATAATTTTTTGCCAGAAAAAAACACGAAATACGCTCTAGTTTTTGGTAACGAAGTAAAAGGCGTTGCACAAGATGTTGTAAGTGCTAGTGATGTGGTTATTGAAATCCCGCAATTTGGAACCAAGCACTCGTTAAATATTTCGGTAAGTTGTGGTGTTGTGGTTTGGGATGTATTTAGTAAAATGAAAAAATAAGGTTTAGTAATTTTTTTTAAACAAAAAACTAATCCCTTAAGCCAGTTCCTTTTGTCTAATACCTTTTGCCTTATCTCTAATCTACTCACAAATCCTATCTAACAACCACAAATAGTCTGCTCGGTTTTTTACAAAATCTTTTTCAGAAATATCAATAATCTTGACATTCAATTCGGTTTGTTCTTTTAAAAACTCCAAATAACCAGCATTAATTTTTTCTAGATAATCGTCTTCTATATGCTGTTCGTAATTACGTCCTCGTTTTTTTATATTTGCTTGTAAACGCTCTGTGTTTTGGTATAAATACACATACAAATCTGGTTTTGCTATATCTTTATATACTTGATAAAAGAGTTTTCTATAGAGTTTAAACTCATCTTCTGGCAATGTGATTTTCGAAAATATTAGAGACTTAAAAACATCGTAATCACTAACTATAAAATCTTTAAATAAATCTAACTGACTTAAATCGTCGCTAATTTGCTGGTAACGATCTGCCAGAAAAGACATCTCTAAAGTAAAAGCATAGCGCTTTGGTTCTTTGTAAAATTTTGGTAAAAAAGGGTTATCTGCAAAGCGTTCTAGAATTAATTTTGCATTAAAATCGCTTGCCATTTTATTTGCCAAACTGGTTTTACCTGCTCCTATATTTCCTTCAATAGCTATAAAATTATAAGCAGAAAAATCATATTGTTTACTCGGGTTTTTCAACCATATATTTACGGTTTCTAAAACACTAGAATCTTCACATTCTTCTAGCAAAACACTAACTCCTTTATCTAAAACAGGATGTTTAACTTTTGAAGCAATATTTTTTAAAGGTTGCAAAACAAATCTGCGTTTGTGCATTTCGGGATGCGGAATTTGCAAATGCTTTGTGTCAACAATTTCATCTTCAAAAAAAATAATATCTAAGTCTATTATTCTAGATTGGTATCCCTCTTTTTTAGTTCTAACTCTTCCTAATTGCTTTTCTATTGCTAACAATGCTTTTAAAAGCTTACTTGGTTTTAAATCTGTTTCTAGAATTAAACAAGTATTTAAAAACGCTTCGCCTTCAAAACCTAAAGCTGGTGTTTTATATACTTTAGAAATAAGTTTAATGTGCCCAATTTGCTCATGAATACAGTCTATAGCATTTTGCAAATTATTAAATTTGTTGCCTTGGTTGCTTCCTAAAGAAATATATGCTTTTTGTGATTGACTCATAAGTGATGGCAAAATAAGTAAAAGAATTTTTAATGGTTTATTTTTATCTTAGCTATTTATTCACAATTTAATATTAAAAGCTTCCGAGCTAAGAATTTGCCTTTTTAAGGTGACAATTTAAAAATAACCAAATTTAGATTTCTGTATTCTCAAAAAATATTATGACATTAAAAAACAAACTTGCTGCACAGCGTATTTACTTATTTCTAGCTGCTTTATTTATTACTTCGTTAGTAGTTTCTAACTTAATTTTTCAGAAGTTTTTTTACTGGTACCCTTTTGACGTAGAGGTTTTTGGCGTGAAACTTTTTGAATTATCGGTTGGTATTTTACCGTATCCTATTACTTTTTTAATCACCGATTTAATAAGTGAAATTTATGGTAAAAAGCGCGCCAACCAAGTAGTAGTTGCCGGGATTTTTGCTTCTTTCTTTTCTATGCTTATTGTTTATATTGCAAACATAGTTCCAGCCACAAACTGGTCTCCCGTTAATAACACATTATACGAAACAGTATTTGGCAGCACTGCAATTGCAGTTTTTGCAAGCATGATAGCTTACTTATTAGCACAATTTGTAGATATACAAATTTACCATTTCTGGAAAAAGCTTACCAAAGGTAAACACTTATGGTTACGTAATAATTTCTCTACTTTTTTATCGCAGTTTGTAGACACATTTACCATTTTAATTTTACTCTGCTCTTTTAATATTATTGCTTGGGAAAAATTTGCAGGATTACTAGTTGCGGGCTTTGTTTTTAAAGTCTTAATTGCTATTATAGACACACCATTTTTGTACTTAGGCGTATATCTTTTTAGAAAAAGATTTAAACTAAAAATTAACGAAGAATTAGAACTTATTTAAACAATACATTTTAACAAAAGGCTACCTTTACAACATCTAAGAAATGTTTTTTTTCGTAGATATGTATGTAAACAAATATGTTTTTTATGAAAAAAGCCTTTAAAATTTTTGGTATTAGCCTTCTTGTAATTATAGCATTATTAATTGTTATTCCTTTTGCTTTTCAGTCGCAAATTAAAGAAATGGTAGAAAGGTTTATTAACCAAAACCTTAATGCAGAAGTAAGCTTTAGCGATGTTAGCCTTAGCTTATTAAGTAGTTTTCCGCAGGCACATGTACAAGTAGACGATTTAGTAATCACAAATTTCGAACCTTTTAAAGACGAAACCCTAGCTACTGCCAAATTTATAGCTTTCGATATGTCTATAAAAGAGCTTTTTAAAACCGCATCAGACGAGCCAATAATTATAAATGCTATTAACTTAAACGAAGCACTATTAACATTAAAAACAAATACATTAGGCGATACCAATTACGATATAATTAAAGAACGTAACAAACAAAATAGCCAAACAAAAACCGATACTAGTGCTAGTTTTAATTTCGATATTAAAAATTATAAAATTAACAAAAGCGCCTTTACTTATATAGACGAAAAAAGCAATACTAGTTTTTATATAACAGAATTAAACCATTCTGGTAAAGGAATTTTTTCGGCAAACACATCGCAATTAAACACCAAAACAGAAGCAAGAGCAAGTTTAAGTATGGATAGCACACAATATTTAACTAACAATATTGTAAAGTTAGACGCACTAATTGATTTAGATTTAGAGAATAACAAATTCACTTTTAAAGAGAACAAAGCAGTAATTAATAAATTACCAATAGCTTTTCAAGGTTTTGTTCAAATGTTGGAAAACGGACAAAAGATAGACATTACCTTCGAAAACACTGGTTCTAGTTTTAAAGACTTTTTAGCAGTAATACCAAAAGCGTATTCCAAAGACATAGAAAATGTAACAACAACTGGAAACTTTAAAGTAAAAGGCGCTGTGCAAGGAATAAATAGCGATACTACAATACCAAAACTAGATATAAATATAGCCTCTAACAATGCATCCTTTAAATATCCAGACTTACCAAAACGCGTTGAAAATATTGTTATAAACGCATCGTTAAAAAACGATAATGGCAATATTGATAATACTTATATAGATTTAAAAACTTTAAATTTTAAAATTGACGAAGATGTATTTAAAGCATCAGGAGCCTTAAAAAATATTACCAAAAACATATTAGTTAATGCCAATATAGATGGCGTATTAAACTTAGCAAATATTAGCAAAGCGTATCCTATTACACTTGAAAGAGAATTAAGCGGCTTATTAATAGCCAAATTAAATACTAATTTTGATATGCAAGCAATAGAAAACAATGCATACCAAAGAATTAAAAACAATGGTAATGTTACCATTACAGATTTTGTTTTTTCATCGGAAGATATTGTAAACCCAATACATATAAGCAATGCGAATTTAGCTTTTAACCCAGGAAAAGTTACACTAAAAAACTTTAAAGCCATAACAGGAACAAGCGATTTAGACGCAACCGGAAACATTCAAAATCTATTAGGGTTTTTACTTAGTGACAGCAAGCTTCAAGGGAATTTTAATGTAAAATCGAATGCTTTTTCAGTAAGTGACTTTATGGTTGCCGAAACGGAAACAGCTACCAAAAACAAATCTACCGAAAACAGCGAATCGCTTAAAATTCCTGCTTTTTTAGACTGTATAATTCAAGCTGATGCAAAAACAGTTTATTACGACAACTTAACTTTAACAAACGTAAAAGGAATTCTAAAAATTAAAGACGAAAAAGCAATACTAGAAAACCTTACTTCAAATTTATTTGATGGCAATATTACAATATCTGGTTTGGTAAACACAAAAGAAAAAACGCCAGGCTTTAATATGAATTTAGGCATTAAAGATTTTGATATCTCAAAATCATTTACAAATTTAAATTTACTACAAAGTTTAGCACCAATTGCCAAAGCTTTACAAGGCAAACTTAATACTACCATCCAGTTATCTGGTGAATTAGACAAATCTTTTTCACCTAAATTGAATTCGGTTTCTGGCGATGCTTTTGCCGAATTATTAACTACCAAAATAGAACCTAAAAACGAAGCCCTTTTTAACAAATTAAATGGAGCTATAGATTTTATAGATTTCGATAAAATAGACTTAAAAGACCTAAAAGCAAACCTAGAATTTAAAGATGGAAAAGTACAAGTAAAACCATTCGATTTAAAATACAAAGACATTTCCATTAATGTTTCTGGATCACATAGTTTCGATAAAAGTTTAAATTATAATGCCGTTTTTAATGTGCCTGCAAAATATTTAGGAAGCGACATTAATCGTTTAATTGGTAAAATAAACGACAAAGCTGTCGATTCTATTTCTGTTCCTGTAACAGCAATTATTGGTGGTAATTATACAACTCCAACTGTTAAAACCGATTTAAAAAACAGTATTACCAACCTAACAAAGCAACTTATAGAAATAGAAAAACAAAAATTACTAAATCAAGGCTCCAATCAGATTAAAGATTTATTACAAAATATAATTAAGCCCAAAAATAACACAAAGCCACAAACACCAGCCGATTCTACGAATACAAACACACCAATAGACAGTACAAAAACCAATGCAAACAACACTGCTCAAGAAGGAATTAAAAATGTTTTATCAAATTTTTTGAATAAGAAAAAGAAGAAAAAAGATTCTTCAAAGTAATTTTTTAAAAAATACTTATAAAATAAAAATAATTAACTTACTTTTGCACTCACAATTAAAGACATCATTATGTTAAGAATAGAAATAAAAGAAGGCGAAAATATAGAACGCGCGTTAAAACGCTACAAACGTAAGCACAGAAATGTGAAGGTTATGCAAAACCTAAGAGAGAACCAGTTTTTTACAAAACCATCTGTAAAACGCAGACGTCAAGTACAAAAAGCTAGTTATATTCAAGGTTTAAGAGACGCTGAAGATATTTAGTAGTTTTTTATTTTAGATATACAAAAACACGCTATTATAATAATAGCGTGTTTTTTTGTTTGCTATATTTAAGCGAATACAACGATAAAAACTGTAAAAAATAAAGTTAATTTTAATACGGTTTCTACACTACAGGTTGTTAGGTATTGTCTGCTTTTCATTCGCTGTCTTACACCAAATACTGTATTTGGCGATATGCCTTTAAAGCTTTCTTTAACTATTTTTTGGTAATT
>JBMZDY010000062.1:0-8948 GCA_049614585.1 Oceanihabitans sp. | reverse complement strand
ATAGAAATATTTCTTCTTTAGCAGATTGAATAGCGCGTTTAAAATGACTAATTGCTTTGTTGTATCGCATGAGTTTTAAAATGCGAAATAAACGTAAGAATCGGAGAGCTCTTAAAGAACGCAAATCAAATCCGAAGGAAAGGTAAAAAGGAAGAATTGCTAGTAAATCGATTATACCATAAAAGCTAAAAATGAATTTTAGTTTACGGTCTGCAACATAAATACGAAGTATATATTCTATGCTAAAAACTACAATACAAAAAATCTCGATAGACCTTAAAATATGAGTCGTTTGAGGTTTTAAATTGGGAATTGTTTCAAAAGAAAAAGCAATTATAGAAACGAATATTAGGCCTTGTATAAAAAACGAAAAATAGCGACTTAGCTTGTTGTCGTTAATCTCTACAATATTTTTAATATAGGTTTTCATGCTTTGTGTTTTCTATTCATTTAACATATTCCAAAGTTTGTCTTTTAACGGTATTAATCCTTGTTGTGCAACCGATGAGATAAACATATAAGGAATAGGTAAATTAGCGTCTAGTTCTTGTTTAAGTTCGTTTTCTAATTCTTGGTCTAGCATGTCGCATTTAGAAATTGCAATCATGCGATCTTTGTCTAGCATTTCTGGATTGTAACGCCTTAATTCGTCTAGTAAAATATCGTATTGTTTTTTAATGTCTTCGGCATCAGCAGGAATTAAAAACAATAAAATAGAGTTACGTTCTATATGGCGTAAAAAGTAATAACCAAGGCCTTTGCCTTCTGCAGCACCTTCAATAATTCCAGGAATATCTGCCATTACAAATGTTTGAAACTCGCGATGTTTTACAATCCCTAAATTGGGTTTAAGGGTTGTAAATTCGTAATCGGCAATTTTTGGTTTTGCTGAGGTTAATACCGATAGTAAAGTAGATTTTCCAGCATTAGGAAATCCTACTAATCCAACATCTGCCAATAATTTTAATTCTAGCGTAATGTCTCTTTCTTCTAAAGGAATTCCTGGTTGTGCATAACGAGGTGTTTGGTTTGTAGAGCTTTTAAAATGCCAATTACCACGACCGCCTTTACCACCTTCGGCAATTATTTGTTCTTCTCCTTCTTGGGTGATTTCAAAAATAACGTCGTTAGTTTCGGTGTCTCTTACAACGGTTCCTAATGGTACTTCAATATATTGGTCTTCGCCATCTGCTCCTGTGCTTCTTCCGCTACTACCATGCGAACCATGACCAGCTCGAATATGGCGTTTAAATTTTAAATGCAAAAGAGTCCAAAGATTAGAATTACCTTTTATAATTATATGACCTCCACGACCTCCATCGCCACCATCTGGACCGCCTTTGGCGTTGTATTTTTCTCGATTTAAATGCGTAGAACCTTTTCCGCCATTTCCCGATGAAACGTGCATTTTTACATAGTCTACAAAGTTGCCTTCAGTCATTTTTAATGTTGTAAATTATAAGTTTTAAGTTGCTTATACTTATTCCTTATTAAGTTTTAATGTTGCTTTTAGAAAGCAACTGGTATAAAAATAATAAAAGTGAAATTTTAATAGGGTTCTTTCCGAAGAAAAACCATTTATAATTTCACTTTTAAATTTAATTATAATTTATCTATTACAGTATTTAAACGATCTGTAATAGCTTCAATACTACCAACACCATCTACTCCAAAATACTTGTCTTGTGCGGTATAGAAGTTTTTTAAAATTGCGGTTTTAGAATAGTATTCTTTAATTCTATTTCTTATTATACTTTCGTCTGCATCGTCTGCTCTACCACTGGTTTTTCCACGTTCTAAAAGGCGTTTAACCAATACTTCGTCGTCAACCTCTAATGCGACCATTGCATTTATTTGCGAGTCTTTCTGGTTCATTAAAGCATCTAAAGCATCTGCTTGTGCATTGGTTCTTGGAAACCCATCAAAAATAAAACCATTCGCGTCGCTGTTTTTTTCTACTTCAGCTTCTAACATATCTATAGTTACTTGGTCTGGAACCAACTCACCTTTATCCATATAAGATTTAGCAAGCATTCCAAGCGCAGTTTCATTTTTAATATTAAAACGAAATACGTCTCCAGTAGAGATATGTACTAAATTATATTTTTCTTTTAAAAAATTTGCTTGTGTTCCTTTTCCTGCACCTGGAGGTCCAAAAAGTACGATGTTAGTCATGTGTTGTGTTGTTTTTAATTGGTATACATCGGTTAAGTCTCTTCCTAATCCATTATAGTCTAAGCCATAACCAACAATAAATTTGTCTGGTATTTCTATGCCTACATAATGTAGCTTAAAATCTTTTTTGTAAGCCTCTGGTTTGTAGAATAATGTTGCAATTAATAATTGCTTTACTTTTTCGCCCTTAAAAATACGATGCACTTCTGCTAAGGTTTTTCCAGAGTCAATAATGTCTTCTAAAATTACAACCGTTCTATTGGTAAGGTCTTGTGTGACGCCAATTAAACGTTGTATGTCTTCAGAAGATTTTATGCCTTCATACGAGGCTAATTTAATAAAGGTTACTTCGCAAGGTTTTGGATATTTTTTTACAAAGTCGCTTGTAAGCATAAACGAACCGTTTAAAATGCCAACAAATACTGGAATTTCATCTCCTAAATCGGCTGCAATTTTATCTACCATTGTTTGTACAGCAGTATCAATCTCGGATGCCGAAATAAAGGGTTTAAAATATAAATCGTGAAGCTTAATCATAAAAAAGCCCTTGTTTTTTGTTAATTCTTTGCAAAGATAACCAATTGAAATGCGAATTACGATTTTTGAATTATGAATTTAGGAGATTCTATATTTAAGTGTATTTTTGTATAATAATTTTAACTTAAAGTGTACCACTTTTGTGGCAATTAAATGAATTATTTTTCATCGAATTTTAAATTAGGAATTCTTGGAGGTGGGCAACTTGGTAAAATGTTGCTTACCGAAACAAGAAAATTAGATATACACACTTGTGTTTTAGATGCCAGCAAAGAAGCTCCAAGTAAAATAGCTTGCAATGCATTTACTCAAGGAGATCTTATGGATTTTGAAACCGTTTACCAGTTTGGAAAACAAGTAGATGTACTTACTATAGAAATAGAAAACGTAAATGTTGATGCACTAGCTAAATTAGAAAAAGAAGGTGTAAATGTTTATCCTTCTGCAAAAACATTGCGCGTAATTCAAAACAAAGCCAAGCAAAAATTATTTTATATAGATAATAATTTACCTACAGCACCTTTTTCGCGTTTTGCATATTTATCTGAAATTGAAGACGCCATAAATAATGGAGGATTACAGTTTCCATTTGTTTGGAAAGCAGCACAATTTGGATACGATGGAACTGGTGTAAAAGTAGTACGAACTTTAGCAGATTTAAATGGTTTGCCAAAAGACGAATGTATTGTAGAAGAATTAATTCCATTTAAAAACGAATTAGCAGTAATTGTATCTAGAAATGTTTCTGGCGAAGTAAAAACGTTTCCGGTTGTAGAAATGGAATTTCATCCAGAAGCAAATCAAGTAGAATATGTAATTTGCCCAGCACGTATTGATCCAGAAATTGCAGCAAAAGCAGAAGAAATAGCATTAAAAACATCCGAAGCATTTAAACATGTTGGTTTGTTGGCTGTAGAAATGTTTCTAACGCAAAACAACGAGATATTAATAAACGAAGTTGCACCAAGACCACATAATTCTGGGCACCAAACTATAGAAGCAAATTACACATCGCAATTTGAGCAACACCTACGTGCCATATTAAATTTACCTTTGGGTAGTACTGCAAATAAAACAACAGGTGTAATGGTTAATCTAGTAGGAGCAGAAGGTTACACAGGAAATGTGGTTTACAATAATATAAGCCATATAATGAATATGGAAGGCGTAACACCACATATTTACGGAAAAAAACAAACACGACCGTTTCGAAAAATGGGGCATGTAACTATTGTACATAAAGATGTTAATGAAGCCCGAAAAATAGCAGAAGCAGTAAAGAAAACAATTACTGTAATTAGCGAATAATATTTTTATAATAGTATAAACAATATAAAATGGAATCTATGAAAGTAGGAGTAATCATGGGAAGTAAAAGCGACCTTCCAGTAATGCAAGACGCAATAGATATATTAAATGGTTTTGATATACCTGTAGAAGTCGATATTGTTTCGGCACATCGAACACCAGAAAAAATGTTCGATTACGGAAAGCTAGCACATCAAAAAGGCGTAAAAGTAATTATTGCTGGAGCAGGAGGTGCAGCGCATTTGCCAGGTATGATAGCCTCTTTGTCGCCGTTGCCAGTTATAGGTGTACCGGTAAAAAGCAGCAATTCTATAGACGGTTGGGATTCGGTTTTATCAATTTTGCAAATGCCAGGAGGTGTTCCTGTAGCAACTGTAGCATTAAATGGAGCAAAAAATGCTGGAATATTAGCAGCGCAAATAATAGGAACTTTCGATTCTTGTGTTTTAGATAAAATAATAGCTTATAAAGAAGGATTAAAAATAAAGGTTAACGAGTCTGCAAAAGGCTTATAACCAAATAACCTCAAGGAATACCTTGAGGTTATAAACGCTATTAATCAATTTCTTAAACATGAGATAAGTATCTCACATGAAAAAACTTTTATCAAATTTCAGTCTTTTTGCTGGTAATCAGTTGGTAAAAAAATAATAAAAATATATTTTCGACTAAAAGCATAAAACATCGATTATGTGTAAAATATCAATATTTTTGAAAGAAAAAACCTCGATTTTTACATCGAGGTTCTTAGCTATTAATCAATAATTTTATAAATGAGTAACCAACACTCATGAAAAAAATCGCTGCAAATATATATAATATTTGTTATGCATGCATAATACAGGAACCTTTTAACAAAACTTTAGAATGTTAAAGAATATACTTACAAAACCATTTGAAACTAAATTTCAAACTGCACCATTTAAAAGCATAAAAAACGAAGATTTTTTGCCTGCTTTTAAAACGGCAATACAAGCTGCAAAAAACGAAATAGATGCAATAATTAATAATCCTGAGCCTGCTAGTTTTAGTAATACCATAGAAGCTTTAGATTTTTCTGGAGCGCAATTAGATAGAATATCCAGTATCTTTTTTAATTTAAATTCTGCCGAAACAAACGATGAAATTCAAAAAATAGCACAAGAAGTATCGCCTTTGCTTTCTGAATTTAGTAATGATATTACGTTGAATCAAGATTTGTTTAAAAGAGTAAAAACGGTTTACAATAATAAAGCAAGCTTGCAATTAACTAAAGAGCAAGAAACTTTACTAGATAAAAAATATAAAAGCTTTTCTAGAAATGGAGCTAATTTACCCGAAGATAAGAAATTGGAACTTCGTGAAATTGACAAAGAATTAAGCAAATTAAAATTGCAGTTTGGCGAAAACGTATTGGCAGAAACCAATAAATTTGAAATGCTAATTACAGCAGAAAAAGATTTAGAAGGTTTACCAGCTGGAGCAAAAGAAGCGGCCAAACAAATGGCAGAGTCTAAACAAAAAGAAGGCTGGTTAATTACCCTAGACTACCCAAGCTATATTCCGTTTATGACCTATGCAGATAATAGAGAACTACGCAAAAAACTAGCGCTAGCATTTGGCAGTAAGGCTTTTAAAAACGATGACTTAGATAACCAAGAGATTGTTTTAAAACTGGTAAATCTTAGGTTTAAAAGAGCAAATTTATTGGGTTATAAAACACATGCAGATTTTGTATTAGAAGAACGCATGGCAAAAACGCCAATGAAAGTAAAAGAGTTTTTAAACGAATTGCTAGAAAAAGCAAAACCTGCAGCAGATCTAGAGTTTGCAAGCTTAGAACAATTTGCTAAAGATTTAGATGGTATAGACCAACTTCAAAAATGGGATTCGGCATATTATTCCGAAAAACTTAAACAAAAACTTTTTTCTTTAGACGACGAACTTTTAAAACCCTATTTTAAATTAGAAAATGTTATTCAAGGTGCATTTACCGTAGCTACTAAATTATTTGGTTTGCATTTTGAAGAAATACATGATATTGATACCTATCACGAAGATGTTTTAACTTATAAAGTAACTAACGAGAGAGGCGAATTAATTTCTATTTTTTACGCAGATTATTTTCCGCGTCCAGGAAAAAGAAACGGAGCTTGGATGACCAGTTTTAAGCCACAAAGCATTCAAAATGGCGAAAACCATAGACCACACGTATCTATTGTATGCAACTTTACAAAACCTACAAAAAGCAAGCCGTCGTTATTAACTTTTAACGAGGTAACAACTTTATTTCACGAATTTGGTCATGCCTTACATGGTATGTTAGCCAATACTACTTACCCGAGTTTATCTGGAACAAGTGTGTTTTGGGATTTTGTAGAATTACCAAGTCAGGTATTAGAAAACTGGTGTTACGAAAAAGAAGCCTTAGCTCTTTTTGCAAAACACTATAAAACCGGTGAAGTTATACCAATGGAATTGGTAGCAAAAATAAAAGAATCGGCCACTTTTCTCGAAGGTATGCAAACCATGCGCCAAATAAGTTTTGGTTTGTTAGATATGGCTTGGCATGCAAACGAGTCTCCCGAAAATATAGAGTCTGTAAAAACTTTTGAATCTCTAGCTTTTGGGAATACGAAACTGTATCCAGATGTTAAAGAAAACTGTATGAGTACGGCTTTTTCACACATATTTCAAGGTGGTTATTCCTCAGGTTATTATAGTTATAAATGGGCAGAAGTTTTAGATGCAGATGCATTCGAGTATTTTAAAGAAGCAGGTATTTTTAATAAAACCGTAGCAACAAAATTTAAAGAACACGTACTTAGCAAAGGGGGAACCGAAAACCCAATGACGCTATACAAACGCTTTAGAGGGCAAGAGCCAAAGCCAGAAGCTTTATTAAAACGAGCTGGATTAATTAAATAGTTAGTATGAAATTTAACATACCAAATTGGATTATTATTCTTGGTGGAATTGGTCAAATATTCACAGCACTAATTTATCCGTATATAAGACATCAAGTTTTTGATTGGTATAACGATGTTAAACAACTTAAACCATTAAATCAAGAAATTGCAAAAACTTATGGCAGGTATATACAAGGTTTAAATTTTTCGTTTGGCTTAATTGCTATAAGTATTCCTTCAGATTTAAAAAATCATACCAATTTAGCAATTGCAATTACTGGTTTAATTGCTGCTTATTGGGTAGGAAAAGTGATCACTCAAATTGCATATTACCCAATGTATGCAATTCCTCAAAAAAAAATATTCAAAATAGGAAGCTATTTCATGAATGCTTTATTTGTGTTTTTTGCAATAGTTTATTCTTTGTTGTTTGTTGAAAATATGTTAAATCACATTTAAAATGAATACAATACTTATAGCTGGAGGAACAGGATTTATTGGTAATACATTAGAAAAGTATTTTACCAAAAAAGGCTATACAGTAAAAATATTAAGCAGAAACCCAAAGCAAGAAAACGAAGTTTACTGGAATGCAAAAACAATAGAAAGCGTCTGGCTGAAACATCTAGAAAATTTAGATGTACTTATTAATTTAACCGGAAAATCTATTATTTGCAGGTTTACAGATGCAAATAAAAAGGCAATTATAGAGTCAAGAGTTGGTACAACCAAACTTTTAGGAAAAGCAATAGATGCTTGTAAAAACCCACCAAAAATCTGGATGAACTCCTCAACTACATCTATTTATAAACAATCTTTTACAACAGAAAGAGATGAGTATAGTAACGTATTTGGAAACGATTTTGAAAGCGAGGTAGCAAGCATTTGGGAAGAAGCATTTTATGCTACAAAAAACCCAAAAACAAGAAAAATAGTGTTGCGTACCTCTATTGTTTTTGGTATTGCAGAAGGAGCATTTGTTACCTTAAAAAAACTCACGAAATTTGGATTAGGAGGAAGGCAAGGAAACGGGAAACAAAAAGTAAGTTGGATTCATGAAACAGATTTTGCAAGAGCAGTAGATTTTTTAATTCAAAAAAAAGATGCTTATGGTGCTTATAATCTTTGTGTGCCTAACCCAATTTCAAATAATGTTCTTATGCGAAATTTAAGAAAATTATTGCAGGTTCCAATAGGTATTCCTAGCCCTAAAATAGTGCTTAAAATAGGTTCGTTCTTTATGCAAACCGAACCAGAATTAATATTAAGTAGTAGAAATGTTGTTCCTAAAAAATTAATAGAAAATGGTTTTAATTTTCAATTTTCAACCATAGATACTGCAATAAAAGAATTAATCGAATAATATAATTCCTTTTGCTTACTTTTGATAAAAAACTAGCGAACTAACAATATGCCAAATCATAAAATAGATCCTAATAAATGGATTGATTTATATTCCGATTATCTATTTAATTACACAATTTCTCGTGTAAACGATAGAGATTTGGCTAAAGATTTGGTACAAGACACCTTTTTTGCAGGCTTAAAATCGATGCAAAATTTTAAAGGACAAGCAAGCGAACGTACTTGGCTTATTTCTATTTTAAAACGAAAAATTATAGATTATTATCGAAAAATTAATTCGAAAAAAGGGAAAGCCGAAGTAAGAATGCATTACAATAGCGATGCAGAAACAGAAGGCGATTGGTTAGAAGAACGCGTTGCAGACCCTTTTGATAAAACTGCTGAAGATGTAATAGAAAATGAAGAATTAGGAAATGCTATTTATAAATGTCTAGAAAAATTGCCTACAAAACAAGGGGCTATTTTTAAAATGAAAACAATAGAAGGAATAGATACCGAAACTATTTGTAATGAATTTCAAATAACAGCGTCTAATCTTTGGGTTATAATACACAGAGCTCGAACAGCAATGGCTTCCTGTATGGAAAAAAATTGGTTTTAATATGAGTACAGAAACAAAAATTAAAAAAGCCTGCGAAAAAGCAAACTTAGTTTGCGACAAATCGCAATATAAAG
>JBMZDY010000061.1:0-8955 GCA_049614585.1 Oceanihabitans sp. | reverse complement strand
AAGTTGCATGATTTGAAATAATGCTGTTATTTGGGTTGGGAATATTTATTTGTACTAAATCGAAACCCAAGGTATTAGAACTATTTGGAGTTCTACTTACAAAACTACTATCGTCATCTGTAATAGTACTGTTAAAAAAGTTTTTTGCATTCCTTTGGTTATTATAAATAGGTAAATAACTATTGTCTTGCGGGTTTAAAATAAAGCATTGATCGCGTTTTAACCTACTATCTCCTTCTAAAGCTGCAATGGTAAGCGACGCTTTTACCTCACCAGTATTTATTGTTTCAAAATTGGTTAAAGGAACATCTAGAACTTGTTTGTTTAAAAACACTAAGCCATCGTAAGTATTTATATATTTTGGGGTTTTAGTATCCGATTCGTATACTACATACAAAAACCATCCTGCCGAACTTCCTCCTGATATATATCCTTGGGTTGCTTTTACATTTGCCACCATATAACTGCCATTATAATTATTGGTTTTAAAATGTTTTGTAACATCTGCATAGCAAACATAAGGTGCGCTGTCTTCGAAATCTGGTTTATAAAAACCATCAAAAACAATATCTCCTTTTATTTCTTGGTACGCTTCGCCTGGAGTTTTAAATAAAATATTATTAAAATTATCTACTCTTTTATGGTTTCCTCTATAAACAATTTTATCACCTTTTAGTTTTTTTACTCCTTTTTCGTAACTGTAAATTGCACTCCAATATAAAGCAGCATAAACAATTTTTTTAGTGGTTTTTGGTAGCTCTAAAGTAGCAGCACTAGAGCTAAAAGTACTTGTGTTATTGTCTATATCAACATATTTCATTTTTACCTCATCGTTTACCACATTTACTTTGTTAAAAGCTTCTTTGGCATGCATCCTTAAAATGTTATTCCCTACACAAACGGCATCTCCATAGATATAAAACTGCTTTTTAGGTTTAAACGTTTGGCTGTTTTGCGAAAAAGTAATTGTTGTTATGAAAAAAATTAATAGCGTAATTAAAGTGTTCTTCATTGTTGCTTGATAAAAAATATTTTTACAATTTAATAAAAAAATACACTTTATCTGAGTTTTTTCGCACTTTATCGGGTTTTTATTTAGAAATGATGTTTCTTTTTACAAATACATATTACAGATAAAAACTATATTTGCTTTATGCATTTTAATACAATTTTAGGTCATCAACCTATAAAAAATCATCTTCAAAAAAGTGTTTCTACTGGTAGAATTGCACATGCACAATTATTTGTAGGACCAGAAGGCTGTGGTGCATTACCTATGGCAATTGCTTATGCACAACTTATTTTAAGTAATACAGATCAGGATAATAATGATTTAAAATTTAAAAACATTTCGCATCCAGATTTACATTTTGCTTTTCCAGTTACCACGAGCGATAAGGTTAAAAAAAATCCAGTATCTAAAATGTATCTTGAAGAATGGCGAAAACTTTTAAAAGAGCAGCCATATGGTAATTTATTTGATTGGTATAAATTACTTGGTGTAGATAATAAACAAGGACAAATTGGGGTAGACGAAGCGCAAGAAATTGTAAAATCCCTTGCATTAAAATCGTATGAAGGTGGTTATAAAGTGATGTTAATTTGGATGGCAGAAAAAATGAATACTGCTGCAGCCAATAAACTTTTAAAACTACTTGAAGAGCCTCCTAATAAAACAATATTTTTGTTGGTTGCTGAAGATGAAGAACCAATTATTAACACCATAAAATCGCGCTGTCAAATATTACATTTTCCGCCATTAGCAGAAAACGATATAAAAAACGGATTAATAAAACAGTTTAATCTAGAAGAAAGCATTGCTACAAAAATTGCACATCAAGCTAATGGAAATTACAATAAAGCATGCGATCTAGTATATCACGATAGTGAAGATTTTCAATTTGAAACTTGGTTTATTTCCTGGGTACGTTTTGCTTTTAAAGCAAAAGGAAATAAAAGTGCAATTCACGATTTAATAGCTTGGAGTAACGAAATTGCAAAAACTGGAAGAGAAACACAAAAACAATTTTTACATTACTGTATAGATTTTTTTAGGCAAGCTTTACTACTTAATTATTCTGCAAATACGCTTGTGTTTTTAGAACCTAAAAGTGAAAAATTTAAATTAGAAAACTTTGCTCCTTTTGTTCATGATAATAATATTTTAGAAATAAACGAAGCTTTACAAGAAGCAATTTACCACATTGAACGCAATGGTAATTCTAAAATAGTACTTACCGATTTATCTATAAAACTAACCAGGTTACTGCATAAAAAAAGTCAGGTAAAAACCTGACTTTAAATATAAAATATAATGTATTGGTTACTTACTATAAGAAGCGTTTAATGCTTCGGTAACTGTTTTTGTTATATCATTAGCTTCATTTCCATACATTACACTTCCAGCTTCATTTTTACCTAGAATGTAAGTATATCCATTTTTCTTTCCATAATCTGCAACAAAATCTTTTACTTTTACAAGAACCGAATCTATTTCTGTTTGAAACTCTAATTGCATTGCTTGTTGTTGCATTTGTACTTGTCTTTGCAATCCTTGTTGTTTTTGCATTAACTCTTGGTACTTTTCTTGTGCTTTTGTTTTAGACATTCTTGATGCAGCAAGCTCGAAAGCCTTTGCTTCAATTTGAAAACCATTCGCTAAACTATCTGTATTCTTTTTAAATAAACTGTCTTTGGTTTTAAATTTTGCTTCTACTTCAATTTTTTCTTGATAATCGTTAATTAATTTCCCGTTATCTATAAAAGCTATTTTTTGTTGCTCGCAAGACGATAGCGCAAATATGGTAACTAGTGCTAAAATTATTTTCTTCATTTTTATTGTTTTTTAAATCTGCGCAAATGTAAAAAAACGAAAAGGATTTATTGTTATAAAAATTATTTATAATAAAACTATTATCTATAATTTATATCTATGAATTAAAGTGTTTTTTAGAGCGTTTTAAGCGATTTTAATAAAAGAAAGGTGTGTTTGGTTATTTAAACCAATTAAAAGACGGAAACAAGTGTTAAATAAAGTATTACTTGTTTTTTAGTACATAAATTAAAGAAGAATACTCTCCAGAGCGTTTTGCTTTTCTGTTAGATAAAAATCCAATCCAAAAAGCTTTAATGGGATTCATAATTCCAGTTTTATATTTTTCAGAAAGAAGACTCACATAATAAGCATCAAATTTCATAGGAAGCGTTTTTAGCACCTGCATCTTTTCTTTTTCAAAAAGTTTTGCAATAGATTCTTTATTAAAATGCCAAAGGTGTCTTGGGACATCTAGAGCTGCCCAATTATCTTTATAATGTATTGCATCGTAACTTTTATAATTAGGAACCGCAACAATTAAAGTTCCGTTTTCTTTTAAAAGGTTTTTAAAAATAGAAACTTGTTCTTCTAAATTTGGAAGATGTTCTAACACATGCCAAAGAGTAATTACATCAAAACTTTGTTTGCTAAATGTTGTTAACTTTTCGGTTTCACTAACAGCGTTATTGGTTTTACTATTTGCAATTTTTCTTGCTTCAGGGTTAGGTTCAATTCCATACACCTGCCATTTGTTTTTTTGAGCTACTTGTAAAAAATCTCCAGTTCCACATCCAATATCTAGTAATTTTTTTTCTATAGAAGGAAACGAATTTATTAAATGTAATTTTCTTTTTAAAGAAATATTACGAACAATATGATATACCTTTTCAAGCAAATTTCTTTTAGAATCTGTATGCGAAATATAGTCTTCGGTTTTATAATATTCTGAAAGTTTATTTTCTTTAGGTTGCGGTTTAGTTTCTAAAAAGCCGTACGTTTTATTTTCAATTAACTGAAACATTTCACCAGAAACAGAATGATCTTTTACCTGCAAAAAGCTTGGATTGTTTTTCATTTAAAAAATAAAGCTAATTAAAAATTATTGTTTGAAGTTTTATTTGTTCCACGTGGAACATCTTTTTATTTTATCTAAAATTACCTTCCCATATAAACTAGTAATACAGAAATATCGTTTGGCGAAACTCCGCTAATTCTAGATGCTTGCGCTATGGAAGTTGGTTGTATATTTTTTAGCTTTTCTCTAGCTTCAAGACTCATCGATTTAATTTGAGAGTAATCAAAATTAGCTGGAATTTTTACATATTCTAACCTATTTAATTTATCTGCATTTTGTTTTTCTTTTGCAATATATCCAGAATACTTTACCTGTATTTCGGTTTGTTCTATTACTTCATTATCTAAGTTATGCTCTTGAATATATTTTTCAACCGCAATAAAATTTCGAACATCGTCTATCGTAATATTTGGCCTTGCAAACAACTTAAACATTTTATCTTGTTGTTTAACAGGTGAAGAATTTTTAGCTTCTAAAACTGGATTTGCCTCTTCTGGTTTTACACTAGTTTCTCTAAAAAACTGAACAAATTTTTCTGCCTTTTCATGTTTTTCTTCCATACGTTTTAAACGCTTCTCACTTGCTAATCCTAGTTCAAATCCTTTAGGTGTTAAACGTAAATCTGCATTATCTTGACGTAATAAAGTTCTATATTCTGCACGAGACGTAAACATTCTGTATGGTTCTTCTGTACCTTTTGTAATTAAATCGTCTATTAATACACCAATATACGCTTCGTCTCTTTGCAATGTAAAAGGGTCTTTTTCTTGTACTTTTAAACTAGCATTAATTCCAGCCATTAAACCTTGTGAAGCTGCTTCTTCATAACCAGTAGTTCCATTAATCTGACCTGCAAAATACAAACCATCTACTAGTTTAGTTTCTAAAGTATGTTTTAATTGAGTTGGTGGAAAATAATCATATTCAATTGCATAACCAGGTCGAAAGAATTTTACATTTTCAAATCCTACTACAGAACGCAAAGCTTTAAATTGTACATCTTCTGGTAATGAAGTTGAGAAACCATTAATATAATATTCAACTGTATTCCAACCTTCTGGTTCTACAAATAATTGGTGTCTATCTTTATCTGAAAAACGATTTATTTTATCTTCTATAGATGGGCAATATCTTGGTCCTAAACTTTTAATTCTACCATTAAACATTGGCGAACGATCAAACCCTTCTCGAAGTAAATCATGCACCTTTTCACTAGTATAAGACATGTGACAAGAGCGTTGATTGGTTAACGGTTTTGTAATATCTAAATACGAGAATTTTTCTGGGTTAACATCTCCTGGTTGCTCAATCATTTTAGAAAAATCTAAAGATCTACCATCTACTCTTGGTGGTGTACCTGTTTTCATTCTTCCAGATTCAAAACCTAAGGTAACTAGTTGTTCTGTTATACCTGTTGCAGCTTTTTCTCCTGCTCTTCCTCCACCAAAGTTTTTATCTCCAATATGAATTAAGCCATTTAAAAAAGTTCCGTTTGTAAGTACAACTGATTTCCCTCGAACTTCTACACCTAAAGATGTTTTTACACCAACTACTTTATGGTTTTTTACTATTAAACCAGAAACCATTTCTTGGTAAAAATCTAAGTTTTTAGTTTGCTCTAATAGTAGTCTCCAATCTTCTGCAAAACGCATTCTATCACTTTGCACTCTAGGGCTCCACATTGCAGGACCTTTCGATTTGTTAAGCATTTTAAACTGTATAGCCGAAGTATCACTAACTATACCACTATAACCACCTAGCGCATCAATTTCACGAACAATTTGACCTTTAGCAATTCCGCCCATTGCAGGATTACAAGACATTTGAGCTATGTTTTGTAAATTCATAGTAATAAGCAAAGTTTTGCTTCCCATATTTGCTGCTGCTGCTGCTGCTTCACTTCCTGCGTGACCTGCACCTACAACAATAACATCGTATACTTCGTTAAACATAATATTTTATAATTGTTCCACGTGGAACATTTAGTGGTTTTTATTTTGGACTGCAAATATAGGGCTAAATCTTAATATACTATTTTAATATATTTAAGTAGTAGTTTTCTTTGTTACGCATAATTTCAGCATCTATTTCTGATTTGTCTTTATAGCCACAGTAGTGCAATACACCATGTACAATTACCCGAAATAACTCTTCTTTAAAATCTACTTTAAAATCTTTAGCGTTATCTACAACCCGTTCTATTGAAATAAATATATCGCCTTGTAGTTTTTTACCTACAGAATAATCGAAACTTATAATATCGGTAAGTGTGTCGTGATTTAAAAATTCTACATTTAATTTATGTAAATATGCATCGTCACAAAAAATATAATTTATTTCTTCTATTGTGCAACCTTCGGTTTGAATTACAGTAGTAATCCACTTCGTTATTTTAGATTCGTTAGGTAATTTAAAATCGCTTTCGTAATTAAAACTAATCATTTTTCTGTTTAAAATATTCTTGTACTTTCTTTTTATATGCTGGTTGCAAAGGTAAGCTTTGGCGCTTTAATATCTCGGTAGTATTAAAGTATTGTTTTGCTGTAGGAATTTGATTATTTGTAGCGTTTTTAAAAGATTTTTTATTGGTTTGCGATTCTCTTTTTTCTTCTTGTCCTTGTTGAAATGTAGCGTTTTTAAGTTTTAATAATTGATGTTGCAATTGCATCATTTTTTGAAGTGTTTGGTTGGTAATACCATTATTTAACAATTCCATTTCTACTTGTTCCATATCTTTAAGTAGTTTGTTTCCCAATGGTGTAGCTCCTTCTTTTGCGAGTTTGTCTTGCAACGCTTGCCTTATTTGTTGTTGTTTTTGGTAAATCTCGTAAATCTCGCCATTTAATTCTTCGCTATTACCTTCACCTTCTCCAGACTGTTTCCCTTCTTCCCCTGGTTTTTTTCCTTTTCCTTTTTCTCCTTTTTTATCACCATCTTTCTCTCCTTGTTTGTCCCCTTCGCCTTCTTTTGGCTTTCCTTCTCCAGGTTTCGGTTTTCCTTCGCCACTTTTAGGCATATTGCCCTGCATTTCTTGATTTAACTCTTCTTGACTTTTAATTATATCTGGTAAACCTGGTTCTGGTTTACCTTGCCCTTGTCCAGAAGACATCATTTGCATTTGCATACTATTTAAAGCATTACTTAACATGTTTGCTAAGTTATTAGAAGCTGTAATAGTATACTGTTGGTTTGCGATTCCATGTGGTATTTTATTATCGGAAAATTGTGATAAACTTTTATCAATATTAAAAAACACTTCGGTAATTTCTTTATTTATTTTTTCTGAAATTTTTGGTTGTCTTAAGGATAATGCAAATAAACTATCGTCTATATGCGAAAAATGTTCTCTTAAATGATGTTGTTTACGTAAGTAATTGGCAAATTTATTATGGTTTTCGTCTATAGTTTTAAAATTTTTCATTAGCGCTTCTTGGTCAAAAGAAAACAATAATAAGTTATCTAATATTTGTCGTAAAGTCTCAATATCTTCTTGTTCGCCAGACTGTGCTCCTTGCATCATGCTTTGCATCATTTGCGAACTCATCTTTTTCATTTTTTGAGCTGCTTGCTTTTGTTTTTGTTGAGCTCCAGACTCGTTTTGTTTTTGTTTTTCTTGATCGCTAGATTTTTGTTTTTCATCTAGTTTCTCTTTAGCAGAATCCATATCTTTTTTTATAGATTCTTCTTCTTCTTTATTTGTTGGAAGCGCTTTTGGTTGTTTTAGCTTGTTGTTTTCTTTGTTTAATTCTTCCATTTCTTTTTGAAAGTCTTCAAACTTTTTATTTAATGCTTCTTGCTTTTCTTTTGTGTTTTCTGGTCCTTCTTTTTTAGAAAGTTCTTCTTGTTCTTTTGCTAATTGCTCTAGTTCTTGTTGTAGTTTTTCAAGTTTTTTTGCTACGTAATAACGCTTGGTCATTTCTAATAACTGCTCTAAACTTCGCTTTTGGTTTTTACTTTGCTTTGCTAATTTTTCTAGCTTTTCGTTAAGCTCTTCTTTATTTATTTTTTCTTGAAGCTTTTGTAATTCTTCTAATAGTTTTTCATCTTGTTTTAGTTGCTCTTCGTTTTGTTTTAAGCGTTCTTTTAGGTCTTCTTTAAAAATATCTTTTTCTTCTTTATCTTTTTGAAACTCTTCCAGGTTTTCTTTTAATTTTTTATTAAAATTCTGCATCATTTCTTCTTGCTGTTTTTGACGCTTTAAGAAGTTTTCTAGTTTTCGTTTGTCGTTAAAGTTAAGTTCTGCTTTTTCTTTTTGTGTTTTAGATATTTCTTTAAGTTCTTTCTCACGTTCTTCCATTTTCTCTAAAGACTTATTAAGGTCTTGAATGGTTTCGTTTTGCTGTTGTAATTGCTTTTGTTCTTCTTCGTCCTTGGTTCTTTTTCTATAAGTATATACTTCACTTTTTGTGGTTTTATACTTATTTAGTATATCGTTATCTTGAACTGTAAAATACAATTCGTAACTAACTCCTTCTTCTATTTTTAAATTATTAGGAAATGCTGAAATAAACTCGCTAAAAGTAGAAGTACTAATTGGTATATTTTCTATTTGTTTGTTTTGCTCTTCGTTTGTTGGATAGTAAACTAATTGCAACTTTTTTATACCATAATCGTCACTAACTTGACCATAAAAATAAAGGCTTTGCTGGTCTAAACTATCTACTTTAACTTTTAGTTTTAATTCTGGATATTCGTCACGAACAACATCGATATTAAATGCTAAATTTTCGTAGTTTTTTAAACTAGCATTGCTAGTTGCAAGGTTATATTTTAAAGTATTAAAAACGCGTTTCGATAATTTAAAAACATCTGGCTCTACCGAAGAAAATGTCAAGGTATCGTTTGCAAATAAGTGCACTTTACTGGTTGCTTTGGTATGTAAAACCCAAGAGATTTTTGTGCCTTGAGGTACTATAGCATTCCCTGTACTATTTAAGGTTTCGTCTTGCTTTTTGGTATGACTAGGATAGTCTAAATGCATATCAAAACTCAATAAAGTTGGTGCTTCAATAACCTGAAGTGTATATGGTTTTGAGTTTACATTATTTCCCGAAAGTTGAAACGT
>JBMZDY010000060.1:0-9063 GCA_049614585.1 Oceanihabitans sp. | reverse complement strand
ATTTTCCATTTCAATAAACACCATAAAAAAAGCACCTCTTTTTACGGAAGGTGCTTTCTTTAAATCTATAAATACTAAAAACACTTCTTATATTTGTATAAACCGCTTTAGTTTATGAAAAAAATCTGTTTAAGTCTTCTTTTAATTATTTTACTATTTAACTGTAAGCCTTCCAGTAAAAACAAAAATGCTTCCTATTTTATTCCAGAAAACACTTCGGTAATTGTAAGTATTAATAATATAGAAAGTTTAAAGAGTAGCCTTCAAAACAATGATTTATTAAATAATATTTCAAAAAGTAATTCCCTACAAAACATTCAAGAAAAGCTAGCGCATTTAAAACACTTAAAAACCAACCAAAAAGTACTGCTTTGTTTTACCTACGACAGCAATAATAATTTACAATATACCGTAATTACAAAACAAATAAAAGACTTGTTTTCTATAGACTCTTTACCAAATATGAGTGTAGAAACCTATACTTACCAAAACCAAAAAATTAACAAAACACAAATAGAAAACACCATAAATTACACTGCTTTTAAAGACAGTATTTTTATTGCATCTTCTAGCAAAGCCATATTAGAAGCCACACTTTTTAATGCAAATAAAAAGACTAGTCCTTCACCGCTTTTAAAAACTACAAATCCAAACAAAGCCTTTTCGGTATTAATTAATAATAAAGAAAAACATTCTGTAAAATCTATTTTTATAAAAGACAGTACGCTGTTTTCAAATTTAAGCACTTATACTTTGTTAGATGCAGATATTAGTCAAGACCAAATAACACTAAATGGTATTTGTAAAGCAACAGATTCTACAAAGAGTATAATTTCTATATTTAAAAACACCATTCCTCAAAAAAATAGAATTGCAAACATTACACCTAGTAATGCAGATGGTTTTATAAGTTTTACTTTTGATGATTTTTTAACTTTTAACGAGAATTTAAAAAAACACAACACCAATAGAACTACCATTTCTAATCCTGCTCTTTTTGAAAACAGCATTGAAGTTGGCGTAATTTACGAAGGAGAAAACAGAGCCGTTGTATTAAACACCATAGATGTAATTGCTACTCAAGATGCTTTATTAAACGAACAAGATATTGCAGAAAACTACAGAGAAATCTCTATTTATAATTTTAAAGAATCTAAATTATTTTCAAATACTTTCTCGCCATTAATAACTTTTAATAATGCAAATTACTATGCACAAATAGACGGTTATTTTGTGTTTTCAAATAATATAGAAACACTAGAAAACATAATTGCTAGCTATCAAAACAAAAACACATATAACGAAAAAAGCTATTACCAAAACTTAAAAGAAAGCTTAACAAACGAGTCGTCTTTATTGCTAGTAACCAATTCAAAATCATTAAAAAATATTTTAGAAAACAATTTAGATGAAAAACTAAATACTACACTTAGCAAATATAAAACTACCGCTTTACAATTTATTTACGATTCGCATTTTGGACATGTAAATTGTGTTATACAAAAAAACAAATCAAAACGACAAGAAAATTCGGTTACCGAATTATACAATATTAAACTAGAAGCAGATTTACTTAACAATCCACAAATAGTTACTAACCATATTACTAAGCAAAAAGAAATTATTGTACAAGATATAAACAACAACTTATATTTAATTTCTAATACAGGAAAAGTACTTTGGAAAAAACAAATTAAAGGTGCAATACTAGGTAAAGTTAACCAAATAGACATGTATAAAAACGGCAGGCTACAACTAGCTTTTGCTACTTCTAATCGTGTTTATGTGATAGATAGAAAAGGAAACCTGGTAAAACCTTTCCCGTTAAAATTTAACGATAAAATCACCCAACCTCTAGCAGTTTTCGATTACGACAAAAACAAAAAATATAGGCTAATAGTTACCCAAGGCAAAAACATATTAATGTACGATGCCAAAGGAAAAACCGTAAAAGGATTTAACTTTAAAGCAGCAGCAAGCCCATTAAATAGTATACCACAACACATACGCATAAGCAACAAAGACTATTTAATTTTTAAAACTAATACCAAAATAAATATAGTAGACCGCAGAGGAAAAACAAGAGTAAAAATAAAAGACAAACATTCTTTCTCTAACCAAAAGGTTTATGCTTATAAAAGAAAATTTTGTACTACAACTAAAAACGGAAAATTTGTAAGCATAGACACAAAAGGCAATTCGGTTACTACCAATAAAAACTTAAGCGAATCGCACCAAATAGTAACTACCAGTAAAACATTTGTAGCATTAAGTGGCAATAAATTAACTATTAAAGACAAAACTATAGAGCTAGATTTTGGCCAATATGATGTACCAAAACTATTTTATATAAATAATAAAATATACATTTCGGTTACCGATTTACAAGCACATAAAGTTTACCTTTACGATAGTAACGCAAAATTATTACCAAATTTTCCAGTATATGGAAACGCTGCAATAACATTAGCTAATATTAACAAAAACAAAAACTTAGAATTTGTAACAAAAGGCGAGAATAATGCCATTCTAATTTACAGTTTAAACTAAAAACACAACAAAACCTCTTGGTTCTAGGGCTTTAAGAAATTATCGAAAAAAAAGTGTTAACTTTATAACTGTAGCTATTATTAAAAGTCAATAATCTTAAAACCAAAATTATGAAAGCTGTTACCTTAATGTTATTCTTTTTACTATCTCTAGCAAACTCTTGCAACAACAGTAAAAACGAAATAGAATTAACCCCAAAAAATCACTTAACACAAAACCAACTTAAAACGTTATCGCAACGTAATAACACCATAAACAATACAAACACACCAATACATACTACTAGTTTAGATTCTATAGATATTGGTGGTGGCGACCCACTTCCCCCTTGTCCAGATAGTAGTTTTACAGACTGCTGCCCTACTTTAAAATACTTAACGTTTAAAGACGGTTTAAAAGGACTTGTATTAGAATTACTAGATGAAGACGGAAACGTTATACAAACCTTCACTTCTAAAGATTTATCTGTTGGAAAAAATGGCGATTTAATATTAAAATTAGGAAAGCTTAAAGCTTCCCTTTGTAACGGAAAAAACAAATTAAGAGTATCCTCTAAAAACAGAAAAACCTATCATGTTTACTTTCCTAAAAGAAGATAAAATGTGTTTATAAAAAAACGCCTCACATATATAATATGCTGTTTTATAGTATTTGTAAGCTTTTCGCAAAACAAAAATCAAGACTATAAAACAGCATTTAATAAATGGAATGCCAAAGCTGTGGCAATAGCAAGAACGCAGCAAGACTCAGCTTATTTTTATTTAAAGGAAGCAATAAAAATTGCCGAAAACGAAAAAAAATGGCGTGCAGTAATGGATTCCTATTTTGAAATTTACAACGTTTCCTTTTATCACTTTAATAAGCCAAAATTACAAGAAGCATTACACAAAATGGATTCGCTTTACAAAAAGCAAGAATCCTATTTCAACCAATTAAACAACACATTAAAATACCAAAACCATATAAGTTACTATTATGGATTTTATTATTTTAAATTAAATAAATACAAAGCATCTAAAAAAGCATTTTTAGAAATTATTGACAAAACCGAAAATGCCACAGGATTAGCTCTTGCAGAAAACAAAAACTTCTTATCGGTATCTTATAGTTATGTTGCAAAAATGCTTACCAACGAAGGGCAATACGAGTTAGCAAAATTATATTACAAAAAAAACATTCGGTTAATAGGTGCTACCAATCCAGATTTATTACATGCCAATTACAGCCTACTTGCCGAAGTATTAAAAAAAGAAAATAAGCATGAAGCCTCAAATTCCTACTTTATAAAATCTTTACAATACCAAAAACAACACAAAAGCACAAACAGCATACTTTCTTCTTGTTTTAATATTGCACAAAATTATGTGAAAACAAAAAAACTAGACAGTGCCAAAATATATTTAAAAGAAGCAAAAAAACACTTAACTAAAACACATGTTTATAACAGCAATTATTTAAATATTGTTGCAGAAGTCTATAATGCCGAAGAAAATTTTGAAAAAGCACTGGAAGCCTTAGAGCAAGTTTTAGAGTTTTATAACACTAGTAATAGTATAAAAAAACAACAAAATTTAGCAGTTACTTTTAGCAAAATTGGGGCTTTATATGCAAAATATAATCAGCCAGAAAAAGCATTGTTAAATTATAACAAAGCAACAACAACACTTCCTAAAAACAATTCTACTTTAAAGCGCAGATTGCTTTTAAACATTTTAAAACAACAATCTATAGCACTAAATACTACTTTCAATTTCAAAAAAAGCGAAACAATTACCAACAAAGCAGTTAGCATACTAGACTCCTTAAAACCATCGTTTAAAAACAAAACCGATAAGCTTTTTTTAATTGAAGAAGCATTCCCCATATTCGAATCTGGTTTAGAAGCTTGTTACAATTTATATCAAAAAACCAAGCAAGATTCTTTAATAAACAAAGCCTTTTTCTATACCGAAAAAAGCAAAAGTAATATTTTACTAGAAGCAATATTAAGTAGTCAAGCAACTAGTTTTGCTAATATTCCAAAGTCAATTATTGAAGAAGAAGCCCATTTAAAATCGAAAATAAATACAATTGAGAAAAAACTAAACAAGCAAAAAAAAGAAGGATTAGAAGAAGAATTATTTCAATTAAAAAACAGCTACAGTAAATTAATTTCAAATATTGAAACCAACCATAAAGCCTATTATAATTTAAAATACAATACGCAAGTAACTAACCTTACAAAAGCACAAGAATTATTAAACCCAGACGATATTTTAGTAAGTTACTTTTATGGCAACCAAGCAATATACAGCATTACAATAACCAAAAACAGTAAAGCAATACAGCAATTTAAAAAAGACTCTATCTTAGAAAACAACATTGTAGAAGTTTATAAAATGCTAAAAAACCCAAAATCTAATCTTGAAGAATTAAACAACAAATCTTTATTTATTTATAATAAAATAGTAGCGCCAAACCTTATAGAAACAGATAAAAAAAACTTAATATTAATTACAGATGGTTTATTAAACTACATTCCATTCTCTAGTTTAAATACCAAACAAAATCCGCACAAATATTTAGTAGAGGAGTATGCAGTAAGCTATATCAATTCGGTAACATTATTAGAACAGTTATTAAAAGAAAAGCCTAATACAAACCATAAAATACTAGCATTTGCACCAGATTTTAATTCGGTAAATTCTAGCTTATTAGCTTTACCAAATAATAAAAAGGAAGCAAATAATATTTTACAATTTTTTAAAGGAAAAGCCTTAACTGCAGATCAAGCAAGTCTTACAAATTTTAACCTAGAAAGCAGCAACTATGGCATACTACATTTTGCTACTCATGCCATATTAAACGACAGTAACCCAGAGTATTCTTATTTAGCGTTTCAACCAAATAACGAAACTCCAAATTTATTATATGTAAGCGATTTGTATAACCTAAATTTAAACACCAATTTAGTAACCTTGAGTGCTTGCGAGAGTGGCATAGGAAACCTAAAACGCGGTGAAGGTTTTTTAAGTTTAGCAAGAGGTTTTTATTTTAGTGGTGTTTCTAGTATTGCAAGTACATTATGGAAAATTAACGATGCATCTACACAGCAAATAATGGAAAATTTTTACAAAAACTTAGGAGACTCTAATACTAAAAACATTGCTTTACAAAAAGCGCAATTACAGTTTTTAAAAACAAACCAACAAAACGGACTTACACATCCATATTACTGGTCTAGTTTTGTTATTTCTGGAAACACCAATGCTCTAAATTCTAGTAGCAATTTACTGTGGTATATGTTGGCTGCGACTATTTTTATATTAATAGGAGCTACTATTAGAAAACGTAAGACTACTAATTAAGTGCTTCTAATAGCGATTTAGCTACTTCGTTTTTATAACTATAATTTGCAATTAAATCTTCTAGATGCTTTTTTGCTTCGGTCTCTTTACCATCTTTAAGTGCAACTAATGCCAAATACCATGTAGATTCTGCAACAAAGCTTGTATTGTCTAGAACCACTTGAGTAAACAATGTTTTAGCATTTACTGAGTCGTCTAGATTTAAATAAGATTGTGCTTTGTAAAAACGAATATAATCTTTTGTGTTTTCGGGAGCAATAGCGTCCATTTTTTCAATAGCGGTTTTATAGTCCTTACTTTCGTAAGCTACAAATGCTTCTCGTTCTAATGTGTTTACAGTATCGCCTCTAGTAATTGTATAAACTGTGTTTGGATAAGCCTCAAAATTATTCGCAAAAAGAGTATTGTGATTTGTTTTTACTAATGAATTATAACCAAACCAACCTAACAATAACAAAAGGCTTGCAGCAATTGCTATACTAGGGAATTTAAAATTGTTGGTTTTTAGTTTTTTAGGCGCTTCGGTATTTATTCTGGATTCCAGGCCTTTTAACTCTTCTTTAAGTAAGTCGGTTTGATAGCTAGTAATTGCTTGTTTTAAATTTTTCTCAAAAGTAAATTGCGCTTTAAAATCTAAATCATTTTCAATTAAATTTTGAAACAATTTTTCATCTTCATCTGTTAAAGTATTAGAAAAATACTTTTGTAGTAGTTCTTGATTTTGCATGGCATTAGTGATTTGCTATTATTCTTTCTCTTAGGGTTTTCATGCATCTAGATTTTGCGCTTTTTACTACATTCTCGCTAGTATAGGCTCCAGTTGCAATAATATCTTTAATGGTAAATCCTCTATAATAAAATAAATTTAATAGTTCTTGGCATTTTTTTCCTAAACCCGAAAAGTGCTTTTTTAATAACTGCTGCTCTACGGTTAGTTCTTTTTCATCTATTTCAATGTTCTCGTCTAATAAATTTTCTTTCTCTTGTAAAACAGACAAATCAAAATCTGGATTCCAGGTTTTATTGTTTTTTTTCATTTTATCGAAAATCATATACTTTCCAACACCAAATATATAAGTAGATATACTACTTGTAAATTCTTTTATTTTTCCTTGTTTAACATTATTGTAAAACACGATATAAGCATCTTGATATACGTCGATATTATCTGCTTCTGGCAATTTGTATTTTCTAGCAAAATTTAAAAATTTAGCTCTATTCTCTTCATAGATTTTTTGAAACAACACCCCAGAATCTTGTTGTAAATCTTGAATACTTATATCGTCTTGTACTTTAATCATTTTATGCAACTAGTAATAAAAAGGTTAACATCTTTCTGCTAAATTAACTTTTTTAAAGCAGAATGTTAACCTTTTTTATTAGCAACAATAAAATAACACTATTAATCAATAAAACCATTTATTATGGCCACTAAACAATTTACTGTAAATTATTACAGAACCGCATTGGGCTTCAAGAATTCAGCCACTTGGGGAGGAACAAAAATTTTAATTCAAGGGTACATTACCTGCTATGGTAGTGACCACAGGTTTATTATGTATTTTTTACATGAAGACAGCTCGGTACCAAAACCAACTTACATTCCTGCCAATAAAGTAGGTGCAATCTTTTTACCTTTTAAAGACATGCCAATGTACATGGATATGGTAAGAAATGAGAAACCAATTTATGCATATTTAAATTCTACAAAACCAGAATGGAATAGCATAAAAACTTCTAACGAGCCTGTTGGCGAAGAAGAAAATTAGAATTTTACACTAATTATAATCCGAAGTTTTTGCTTCGGATTTTTTTTTTAAGCTTAAATGTTAACCTTTTTATTATAGCTGCATTAACTAACAAACAAAGCTATTAATCTTAAAAATTTAAAAATGAAAAAATTAGTAATTAGCAACAAAGCAAGCTTAAAAGTTATTAAACAAAAATTATTATTTACCTGGAGGTTGTTACAAAACTTTAACCAAAACATGGCTAATTCTGCCGGTCAAGCATTACGCAATTAAAACAAACAATTAATTAATATAAAACCAAAATTATGAAACTTTCAAAAACAATGATTACAACAATTTCTAAAACAAAATACATTGTATTAGCCTTATTTGTGGCTTTTAGCTTTGCCTGTTCTTCTGAAGACGGTGAAGATGGAGCTACTGGACCTGCTGGTCCTGCTGGTCCTGCTGGAACTAATGGTACAGATGGCAATGCCAATGTTATTTCTTCAGATTGGATTACAGCAACTTACGTTCTTGATTTTCCGCAAAGAAGAAGTTTTACCATGACTACTCCAGAAATTACACAAGATGTATTAGACAATAGTGCAATTCTATTTTATGGAAGAACATCATTAGACGAAGTTTGGGCTGTACCTGTTAGTTTTCCTTTTTTAAATCAAAACTATAGCTATTACACTTCCACTCCTGGAAGCGTTATTTTGCTTTGCGATTCTATGGATGGATCAGACATAACCACAAGTCCATATTTTATAGATTATAGATATGTAATTATTCCGCCAAATGGTTCAGGAAAAATGAATACAGATTTTTCTAAAATGTCTTACGAAGAAGTAGTCGATTATTTTAATTTAGATTTCTAATTCTTACCAATATTATTTTTAAAACCGAAGCCAAAAAGCTTCGGTTTTTTTATGTCTTTTTCTTTCGAATTGATTAGTATTGTAATCTCAATTTTATACACATGATTTCACGTAAAAACGCAACCATTTCCAAATTCATTATACACAAAGTTGGCAATAAACATAACGACACAAAAAACGCTTTTTCAGATAAAGAAATCCATTTCGATGAAGAAAGCTACGAGCTTATGCTACCTTTTTTATTAAGGTCTTTTGGTTCTGTTGTACAAAGTTATCGTTTTAACCATCATGCCAATATAGAGTTAAATGAAATGAATGCATATTCTAAAAGTATATTTAACGATGAAGATGCATTTATTGAAACCTCTAAAAATATAGTAAAGCATTTATACGAGCAAAGTGATGCTGCACAAATAAAAACCGGCGATGTTTTAATTGCAGTTTTTGAAGGTATAGAGCACAAAGAAATGGTTACCAATGCCATTGGTGTATTTAAAATAGAAAACAAAACAAATTTCTTTCAAACCTATTTAGAAAACAATAGTTATGATG
>JBMZDY010000059.1:0-9128 GCA_049614585.1 Oceanihabitans sp. | reverse complement strand
GGCATTTTATGCTTGAAACTGCGAAATTCTATTTTATTTGGGTTTTTCTTTGTTTTTATAGCAAGTCAATACTTCGAGTCTCCAAAAGAAAAAGCCTTAAACAGAGAATTGCAAAACTTAAAATTAAATTTCTCACTATTAAATAAAAAATTCGACGAAGCCGAAGCGGTTTTAACAAATGTAGAAAATAGAGATAATAATATTTATAGACACTATTTTGAAGCAAACCCAATTCCCGAGGAGCAACGAAAAGCAGGTTTTGGTGGAATAAACCGTTACAAAAGTTTTGAGGGCTACGACAATTCGAAACTAATTATTGAAAGCAACAAACGCATAGACCGTATATTAAAACGTATTGTAGTACAATCGAAATCTTTAGATGAAATTGCAGACCTTGCCTCAGAAAAAGAAAAACTTCTTGCTTCTATTCCTGCTATTCAGCCTATACGTAACGAAGACTTAACACGAATGGCTTCTGGTTTTGGTATGCGAACCGATCCTTTTACCAAAGCTAGAAAAATGCATTGGGGAATGGACTTTACATCGCCAAGAGGGACACCTATTTATGCAGCAGGAGATGGCGTTGTTAAACGTGCCGATGCAAGTGCAGCTGGTTATGGTAAACATATTAGAATAGATCATGGTTATGGATATGTATCTTTATACGCTCACATGTATAAATTTAATGTAAGAAAAAATCAAAAAGTAAAACGAGGCGATTTAATAGGTTTTGTAGGTAGCACAGGTAGAAGCGAAGCACCTCACTTACATTATGAAGTTTTTAAAGACGATCAACGTATTAACCCAATAAACTTTTATTATGGAAGTTTAACTGCAGAAGAATTTAATGAATTATTAAAACATGCTTCACTAGAAAACCAATCGTTAGATTAATGATTATTGAACTACCTGAAAAGAGATATTATAGCATTGGCGAAGTAGCCAAAGCCTTTAATGTAAAAACTTCGCTTATACGGTTTTGGGAAAAAGAATTTGATGTTTTACAACCCAAAAAAAACGCAAAAGGCAACCGTAAGTTTACTCCAGATGACATAAAAAACTTAAAATTTATTTATCACCTAGTTAAAGAAAGAGGTTTCACCTTAGAAGGAGCAAAAACGCATTTAAAAGAAGAAAAGAAAAAAACCCTCTCCAATTTTGAAATAATTAGTAAATTAGAAGGTATAAAAAACGAATTAACAAAAATTAAAGAACAACTTTAAAACAAAAAATTATGAAAAAATGGCTAATTCCAGTACTTGTAATCGCAGTATTTGCATTTGGAATATTTAGATGGGGAGTAGGTATTAATAACGAAATTATAGAAAAAGAAGGACTTGCTTTAGCACAATGGGCAAATGTAGAAAGTTCTTACCAACGTCGAGCAGATTTAATACCAAACCTTGTAGCAACAGTAAAAGGGTATGCAGCACACGAAAAAGAAACCCTAGAGAGTGTAATTAATGCTAGATCTGCAGCTACTAAACCAGAAATAAAACTAGGAGATGGCGCACTAACTCCAGAAATGATGGCACAATTTCAAAAAGCACAACAAAGCTTAAGCAGTGCACTTTCAAGATTATTGGTAACTGTAGAAAAATATCCAGATTTAAAAGCAAATCAGAATTTTTTAGAGTTACAAAGTCAACTTGAAGGAACCGAAAATAGAATAAATGTAGAACGTAATCGATTTAACGGCTTGGCAGGTGCTTACAATATTTTTATTCAAAAATTCCCTACTAATCTAGTAGCTAAATTCATTAATAAAAGCGGACTAGGATTATTTAAATCGGACCCAGGAAGTGAAAATGCACCAAAAGTAGAATTTTAATATACTACATCCTGCACCTATGAAAAATGCCGTTGAAGATTTTTTAAGCACAATTGCAGAACAAGAAATTGTTGCTGCAATTCGAATTGCCGAAAAAAACACTTCTGGCGAAATACGAGTACATATAGAAAGCACTTTTAAAGGTAATATTGAAGAAAGAACTTTAGAAGTGTTTTCCATATTAAAAATGCAACATACCAAACTACAAAATGCAGTTTTAATATATGTCGCTGTAGAAAACAAAGCACTAGCAATTTATGGAGACAAAGGCATAAACCAAGTGGTTCCTTCCAATTTTTGGGAACAAACCAAAACCATTATAGAAAGCCATTTTAAAAATGGTGACTATAAACAAGGTCTTGTAGATGGTGTACTTCATGCTGGAGAACAGTTAAAAAAACACTTCCCAGTTAGCCATTTGGACACAAACGAACTAACCAACGAAATTTCTAAAGGATAATATTGTATGCAGTATTTAGTAGGCTTTAAATCCCTTTTTTATTCTATATCTAGAAAATTCCATTTTCTAACCATTGCATTTATATTTTTTTCTTTTCAACAGGTTTCTGCACAATTTACAATTCCTGAAATTCCAGAATTTCAAACAAGTGTTTACGATTATATAAACTTACTTACGGCTAACGAGAAAAAGAACTTAGAAAACAAACTCGTTAAATATTCCGATACTACTTCAACTCAAATTGTTATTGCTATAATACCTTCAACAAAGGGCGAAAACATTATGCAACTTGGTACCGAGTGGGCGCATAAATGGGGCGTTGGCCAAGAAAAAGAAGACAATGGTATTTTTATTTTACTAGCTAAAGATGACAGAAAAATAGCCATTGCAACAGGTTATGGTGTAGAGCACCTTTTAACCGATGCTATTTCAAGAAGAATTATTCAAAGAGATATCATTCCTTTTTTTAAACAAAACAACTATTATGGCGGACTAAACAGAGGGACAGATGCTGTTTTTGAAGTCATGACAGGCGAATATAAAGGCACAAGAAAAAACAATTCTAATGACTTTCCTGTTGGGTTATTATTTTTTCTAATTATAATCTTTTTAATTATTCTAATTGCCATTTCAAAAAACAGACGTAACGGAAATGGAACCGATAATTTTGGTGGAGGCAGCAATACTACAAGAGATATACTAGAAGCAATTATATTAAGTAATTCTGGACGTGGCGGTTACAGAAGAAGCACTGGTGGCTTTGGCGGTGGCGGCTGGAGCGGCGGAAGCTCTGGCGGCGGTTTTGGCGGTGGCTTTGGCGGTGGCGGCTTTGGTGGCGGTGGCGCCTCTGGAGGTTGGTAATCCTTCGTTAAAGCTTCGGGTTATGTAGATATTCGCTATACAACTACACTTAAGCTTAAGTACAACTAAGCTTAAGATTATATAATTTCAGTATTTAAAATACCAACTTAATTAATCGTAAAAGAAAACATCATTCCCTTCTGATTCTCCTTTTTTACCTAGGCTATTAAATTTCCAACTAAATCCTATCATAAAATACTGTTCTAATACTGTACTTTGCGAATCTTGAATATAATCTTGTGTTGCTGTACGCCTTGCATTGGTATTTTGCCCTAACAAATCGTAAGCTTTAAGGGTTACCAAACCTTGATCTTTTAATACCGAATATGCTAAAGTAGAATTCCAAAACCAAGCACTTTTTTGAAATCCTGCAGCTATATTTGGGTTGTAGTTATACTTAATATTATTTCGCCATTCTAGTTTTTTAGGAAGAAAAGTTGCGGTTTCTAAATCTAACGAGTGGTACACAAAATCTCTATCTTTAAATGCAGCTATATCGTATTTGTTTTTAGTGATAGATAAGCTATATCTAGGCTTAATTTCCATAACATCTTTCCAAGTAAAAGTAAGGGTTACTCTAGGTGTAATAGAAGTTGTTTTACTAGCGTATTGTACATCGTTATTAAAATTAATGTTTTTGTTATAATTTGCATATGCACCTAAGCTATATTTAAAAGTTCGTAAGCTATCTATTTTTACTTTTTTACTAGCGCTTACACTTGCTCCAAAACGTTTCCCTCCATTTACATTTGCATAGGTAGTTTCGCGAATATAATTACTATTTAATGTAGTTTTAGATACTATTTGATTGTTATTAAAACTGGCATTAACATAGGTGTAAAACCCAGTTCCCTTTTGAAAATCGAATGCATTATAACCTGCATAAACATTATGTGTTGTTGTTGGTTCTAGGTTTGGGTTACCGGTAATAATATTTAATGGGTTAGAAACATTTTGAAAAGCTTGTATTTGCGATAATTGTGGTGAGCTATTGCGCATTCTATAGTTCATGAAAGTAGAAGATTTTGGGCTAAACCTATAACTAAAATACGAGCTTATTTCTACTGCTTCAAAGTTTCGTTTTAAGCTTAGTGTAGGTCGTAAAAAATCTTTATTCCTTAATGTTCTATATACATAGTTACTTGCTATTCTTCCCGAAAATTTTTCTTTTCTAACGAAAAGAGATAGTCCTGGACTACTTTCTTGGTCTACATACTCGAAATCGGTACTTAAACTGGTATTAAACTGATTATAGTCTTGTGAGGCATTATCTATATCGAATGTACTTTTTATATCGTTTCGTTTGCTTCGGTTAAACTCGTAATTTAAGCTTAAAAATAATTGTTTTGCTATTAGTGGAATTCTATAGGTTATTTCGGTTTCAAATTTATTCAGTTTATTTTCCCTATCGGTAAATTGGTCTCTAATTATGTTTTCTGGTGTGTCCCCAAAAATATTGGTTTCCGAGTTTAAATAGTCTTCGGTAGTGGTTGTATTAAACTCGTTTGTTATTTCAAATTTTATATAAGCTCCATTGCTTCCAAATTTTTTGGTTACATCTATTTCATTTCTAAAATTCTTTCCATCTGTTGCTACAAAAGAGGCTGTATTAGACTGGTTTGATATTGCCTGTAAATCGTCTAGAGTTTCTTCATTTCTAGAAAAAGTAGTTTCACTTTTAATATACCTAAAGGAAGGTTTTATATTTATTAATAAGGTTGAATCTAGTTTTACATCAAAAGCAACATTTGCACTATGGTTATGGCTATCGTTATTAGAGTTAGATCTAGAGTTTGTATAGTATCTGGTATCTGGTAAAATATTTTCGCGTTGGGTAAGTTCTTTATTTTCTGAGCTACTTCCAGAGTAAAAATAATCGGCTGAAACATCTACAATTTCACTTAAAACATCGGCATAATTTACACCTACATTTCTAGAGGTTGTAATTCCCTTTCCGCCACCAAAACTTCTTCCATCTATAGTAAAAGAACCATTACTAGACATGCTCATGCTGTAACCACCACCAAACATTTTACGTATTTCGCCAAAACTAAAGCCAGGCGAATTTGTATTATTTCCACCTACTAAAACACTTATACGCTGGTCGTTATTAAAACGATTAAGCATACCAGCAAACTCGTATGTTTTTTTTGTTCCTGCTCCTGCAGATACTCTTCCAAAAACACCTTTATTGTTTTCTTCTTTTATTGTAAGATATATGGTTTTATTGTCTTTATCGCCTTCTTCGCCTGCATGTGCTTCGGCTTTGGTTTTGGTATCTACAATTTGTATTTTTTCTATAATATCTTTGGTTAAATTTTTGGTTGTAATTGTAGGGTCGTCGCCAAAAAACGGCTTCCCGTTTACTAGTATTTTATTTACGGGTTTCCCATTAACTTTAATGCTTCCGTCTTCTTCTACTTCTACTCCAGGAAGTTGTTTTAGTAAATCTTCGACTGTTGCGTCTTTTTTAGTTTTAAACGATTTTACATTAAATTCTAAAGTATCTTTCTTTATAGTAATTGGCGCTTTAGATTTTATAATAACCTCATCTAGATTATTACTTAATTGCATGTTTATAATTCCTAAATTAATTTCGGAAGTATTTAAATTAATTGCTTTGGTATACGTTTGGTAACCTACATAAGAGACAAACAAATTTGCCGATTTACTAGTTGTTTTATCTTCTAAAGCAAAAGCACCGTTTTTATCTGTTATGGTATAAGTTATTAAAGCACTGTCTTTTTTGCGCTCTAAATATACTGTAGCAGATTCTAAAGGTGTGTTTTCTTCTTGCGATACTATTGTACCAAAAATTTTAAAAGTTTTGGACTGAGAATAAGATATTGTTACGCATAGCAATAGCGTAAGAAGTAACGCAAATTTCTTCATGTTTTTAAATATAGATTTATTGATTTTTTTACCTAAACGAAGATAGGTAGCTTTTAGTGCAAACTTTCTTAATAAAATGATAAAATTACAGCTTCATAAGCATTATTTTTTACGCATATATACACTAACAGGCACACCATGAAAGTCGAATTTTTCACGTAATTTATTTTCTAAAAAACGCTTATATGGTTCTTTTACATATTGTGGTAAATTACAAAAAAATGCAAATTGTGGTTGCGGAGTTGGCAATTGCATTATGTATTTAATTTTTACATATTTTGCTTTATAAGCTGGCGGCGGATAACTTTCTATAACTGGTAATAACACCTCGTTAAGCACACTTGTTTTAATACGCTTACTTCTATTTTTATATACTTCTACAGCTGTTTCTATTGCTTTGTAAATTCGTTGTTTGTTTAATACAGAAATAAATACAATTGGCACATCGGTAAATGGTTCCATTTGCTGCCTAATAGCACGTTCAAACTCTTTAATGGTATTATTACCTTTATTTTCTACTAAATCCCACTTATTTACTAGTATTACTATTCCTTTTCGGTTTCGCTCTGCTAACCAAAAAATGTTTTGTACTTGTCCGTCAAATCCTCTGGTTGCATCCAAGACAACTAAACATACATCACTATGTTCTATTGCGCGAACACTACGCATTACCGAGTAGAATTCTAAGTCTTCTTTTACCTTCGATTTTTTTCGAATTCCAGCAGTATCTACAAGATTGAATTCAAATCCAAAACGGTTGTATTTGGTATCTATAGAGTCGCGTGTTGTACCTGCAATATCGGTTACTATATACCTATCTTCGCCAATAAGTGCATTTATAAACGAAGATTTTCCTGCATTTGGTCTACCTACTACAGCAAAACGTGGCAAAGCTTCTTTTTCTTCTTCTACTTCTTCTTCTGTTTCTGGTAATGCTTTTACCAAGTCGTCTAGCAAGTCGCCAGTACCACTACCATTAATACTTGCTATTGTATAGTATTCGCCTAAACCTAAGCTGTAAAATTCTACAGCATCTTCGGCGCGTTTTCCATTATCTACTTTATTTACTACAAGAAAAACGGGTTTGTTTACTTTACGCAATAATTTTGCTACATCTTCGTCCATTCCGGTAACTCCAGATTCTACATCTACCATAAAAATTATAGCATCTGCTTCACCAATAGCTAGCTCTACTTGTTTATCGATTTCGGTTTCAAAAATATCGTCACTTCCTTTTACATACCCTCCAGTATCTATAAGCGAAAATTCTTTTCCGTTCCAGTCACTTTTTCCGTAGTGTCTATCTCTAGTTACACCACTTACTGCATCGACAATTGCTTCTCTACGTTGTATTAAACGATTAAAGAAAGTAGACTTTCCTACATTTGGTCTTCCTACAATAGCTACTATATTACTCATAATTCTTGTTTTAATCTGCTTTACATATCCTGTAAGCGGGTGCAAAGGTAGTGTTTAGTTAAAGAAAAAACTGTACATTGAAACATTAAAAATATGTAAAATGTCTTTAACCAACGAAATAGTACTAAGGCCACGTTTTAAATTTAACGTAAAAACCGACAATCAGACACTATTAAATCTCTTTGAAGAAACAAAAAAAACACAAACTAGTTTTATTGTTTCTAGAGTTGACGATCATGTTTTTATAAAAATCCCAAAGGCTAAACAACATTTTTGGTCGCCACAACTGCATTTAGAGATTAATAAAAACAGTAGCGAATCTGGTAGTATTATTTATGGCTTATTTGGGCCAAACCCAACGGTTTGGACCATGTTTATGTTTTTTCATTTTATTGTAATAGGCTTGTTTTTTGGTTTTGGTGTTTGGGCATACACCAACTGGTCTTTAAACAATAATTTTGCAATCCCGCTTTTTGCCTGCCTATTAATGGTTGTTGTTTGGGTAGCTTTATATTTTGGAGGAAGAATAGGAAAAAAAACTGGTATGGACGAAATGCACCAGCTACATCACTTTATGCGTGACACTTTACGCAAAGAAGATATTCATGCTATTAGTAATTAAACGGTTTTGTGTATGGATAGTTGCGTGTTTAAGCAACTAATTTAGCAAATAATTACCGAATAGAAAATCCGCGAGGATTTTCGTAAACAGGCTAGAACTAGCAATTATTTATACACATTGTTGTACGCAGTATTTATGTCATTTGAAACGACATTTTAATATCGTTAAAGTTCTTTTTTTCTAAATCATTTTTTGATAGTCCGAAATAATAAGTTCCACTTCCACCAAACTTTGTCAAGTCAGAATTTGAATCAAAACAATCTAATTGTAAAAGCAATTCAAAAGTTTTAGACAATTCCAGTATATCATTCCATCTCTTTTTATATTCGGAACTATCAGCTCCATATAGCCCTAATTCTTTTGAGGCGAAATCATAAACAACGCTTGACTGAATTGACCTATCATACCCTAAAACTTGATGAAACTTGTCTGTATAATCATAAAGTTCATCTAAAATAAACTCCACTGTTGGTTGATAAAAATAGAAGTATAAATCATCGTACTTTTTATTGAGTTCAAAAAATTTGTAATTCCCGTCATCTGGAATTGTATAGAATTCAAAATACTCGATTAAAGCTGTTTTGAAAGATTGATTTTCTTTAAGGTCTTCTGGGAATTCCGTTCTGATGAGATTTTCAGATTCACTGTAGATAAATTTAAAGTCTTGATTTACTCCATTAAATTCTTTCCATTTCTCATCAAGACTTAAAAAGATGTAAAAGAAACCTTTATTCGGCAAAATATTTTCTTTGTCAAATCTCTTCAGTTCAGACAAATTATATTGAGCACAAAATAACATTGGAATATTATTCGCTCTTGGCCATTCAAAGTCTTTTGGTAAATCGGGTTTTCCGCCAATTTTAGATTTTCCAACTTTTAGGTTTTTATCATCACTCGATTTGGTCCGAATTCCGACAGTTGGTCTAATCATTTTGATTAGTTTTTCTTTGTCGGATTTTTCGATTTCGATTTCTTCCGAATTCCGAATGAATGACTTGATTTTATCTAAACTATTCTTTTTAAAACTAAACATTTATTTCAGC